>CAIJWY010000221.1 GCA_903824455.1 uncultured Micrococcales bacterium | reverse complement strand
TCTAGAGCTTTTTCTCGTTCTGCTGGACTTGCCATTTGATCCTCATCTTCTGCTCTTGCGAGCCATCACGTTTTTATTCTGATGTGACACTATTGCGAACCTGCGACATTCACCGCCGGCGTTTTCGATTTGTGGATAACTTCCTCAACCCGATAACTAGACTCTAGCAATATTCGAACAAGTTTTCGAATAAATCTTTTCGGCGTGTCTATTTTTTCGTATTTTTGTTCAAACCGTGCCAGCGAGCTTGGGGAACGTTGGATGCGCGGCATATCGCCAGCCAAACTTCACGAAGGTCTTCCCCGGCAGCGTGGCACTGCTTGGCAGTGCGATCGCCAAACTCGGTTAGAACCAGGTCGGTTTCGATGACCGCGGCATAGGCGGCACCAAACTCATCGGTCATGAGTTCACGGAATTTGGATATGCGCAAGCGCTGTTAGGCGTTGATAAGTGAGGAGTCGAACGAAGCGACAAACTCCACTGGAACGGTGTCTGGTATGTCAACGCCTTCGGCGATGGCTAGGCGAACGGATACTTCGCGCATCACCTGAGAAATTGGCACATCTAGTGCCTCGGAAATCGAGAACAACAGCTCGGAAGAAACTTCCTTCTGGCCTCGCTCGATTTCACTTAGGTAACCAAGGGCAACGGCAGCGCGAGCGGCGACCTGGCGAAGGGTCTGACGCTTAGACATACGAATGTCGCGAAGTACCTCACCAATTTCGTGTCGAACTAGAACCATTTGCTACCTCCTGCTAAATAACTTACCTGCTACCACTGACAAGTTTGAACAAAATTACTTGGAATTACCTGAGAGTTGGTGGTGAATAAAGAAACAGATCTAGAGCGCTAAATGTTCCCGCAGCAGCTCCACCGCGGCGGTCACCGATTGTGTTCTTATCTCTTGACGGCTTCCTTCGAATGAAAATTCGCGAACCTTCTTCTTGGAGCCATCGGTGAGTGCAATGAACACCCTGCCAATCGGTTCTCCTTCGGGGCCGGCGTTACCAGTGGTCGCCAAAGCCAGCAGTTGGTCGGGTTCAAGATCGGCTGCAGCCAAGCCCACCGCATAGACCCCGTGAGCCATGGCACTGGCTACCTCTGCGGAAACGGCGCCGTGCTCTGCCAAAACGTCTTCGTCGACGCCGAGGAGCGCTACCTTGAGTTCGCTGGCATAGGTGACCTCGGAACCTAGGACGACATCCGATGAACCGGGCACTTGGATGAAAGCGTCGGCCAGTAAGCCGCCGGTGAGTGACTCGGCGAAGATTAGCTTTCGACCGCTAGCGCGAAGGTGGTCAAGAATCAGCAATGCGCTCACCGGCGAGCCGCCAAAAGGTATTGAGCACCGCTAACGAGAGTGAGGATTAGCGCAAAGTAGAGAATACCGAGTTGCAAAACTGAGATTGGCTGCCAATACCCGGCCAGTGGCGAAAGATAAAACCCCACCGCAATTGACTGCATTATGGTTTTCAGTTTTCCTGAGCCGGAGGCTGCGATAACCCGGTCTCGAATTACTACCAATCGATAAATTGTGATTCCAATTTCACGCACCAGAATCACCACGGTAATCCACCAGTCGATTTGCCCAAGCGCCGAAAGAGCAACCAGCGCTCCCCCGATCAAAACCTTGTCGGCGATTGGGTCGAGTAGCTTTCCAAGATCGGTAACCTGGTTCCATTTGCGAGCCAAAGCTCCGTCGACGCCGTCGGTGGCGCTGGCGATCACAAATAGGGCAACTGCAATCCAGCGTTCGTGCGCCGAAGAACTAGGAAAAAGTAACAGCACCCAAATGAAAACCGGGGCTAGCGCAATTCTCGCCAGCGTTATGGTGTTGGGAAGGTTCACTTATCGCGCCCGGTTAGAAGCCAGGCGTCTTCTTCGCCTTCGTCTGGGTCACCTTTGGGGATGAACTCTTCAAACTCGCCGGCAGCCATTTGACCGTTGTCTATCCGGTCGGCAGCGTTGGCAACGTCGGTGGAAGTTTTGGCTCCTGGCTCACCGCGAAGCTGCGCCAGAATCGTGGCCAGTTCCTCCGGCTTTACCAAAACGTCGCGAGCCTTGGAGCCCTCGCTCGGGCCAACAATCTGACGAGATTCTAGAAGATCCATCAGGCGCCCCGCTTTGGCGAAGCCAACCCGTAACTTGCGCTGAAGCATCGAGGTTGAACCAAACTGTGAGTTCACGATTAGCTCGGTGGCCTGCAGCAGAACATCTAGGTCGCCACCGATGTCGGCGTCGACCATTCCCTTGGGTGCTATCGGCTCGTCAACGTCGCTGCGGTAATCGGGATCCATCTGGGCCTTCACGTGGTTCACCACCTTGTGGAGTTCATCTTCAGACAGCCAGGCTCCCTGAACGCGAATCGGCTTATTGGTTCCCATCGGTGAGAACAGGGCATCTCCCTGACCAACCAGCTTTTCCGCGCCTGGGCTGTCGAGGATAACTCGAGAGTCGGTTACCGAAGAAACCGAGAAGGCAAGGCGGCTAGGAACGTTGGCCTTAATCAAGCCGGTGACCACATCTACCGAAGGGCGCTGGGTGGCAAGAACTAGGTGGATACCCGCGGCACGAGCCAACTGGGTAATTCGAACAATCGAATCTTCCACGTCGCGAGGTGCCACGATCATGAGGTCGGCTAACTCGTCGACCACCACTAGCAGATATGGGTATGGCTGCATCACGCGGCGAGAGTTTTCTGGAACCTTCACGGTTCCGGCAACTACGGCTCGGTTGAAATCGTCGACGTGCTTGAAGCCAAACGACGCGAGGTCGTCGTAGCGCATGTCCATTTCTTTTACGACCCACTGCAAGGCTTCGGCAGCCTTCTTGGCGTTCGTAATAATCGGGGTGATTAGGTGAGGTACCCCTTGGTAGGCGGCCAGTTCAACGCGCTTCGGGTCGATTAGCACCATTCGAACCTCGGCCGGCTTGGCGCGCATCAGGATCGAGGTAATCATGGCGTTCACGAATGATGATTTTCCGGCACCGGTGGCTCCGGCAACCAGCAGGTGAGGCATCTTGGCCAGGTTGGCGATAACGAAGCCGCCTTCAACATCTTTACCGATACCGATGGTCATCGGGTGCTTGCTGTCGACCGCCACCTTTGAGCGAAGAACATCACCTAGCGAAACGGTTTCTCGGTCGACGTTCGGAATCTCGATACCAATTAGTGATTTACCCGGAATCGGAGCCAGGATGCGAACCTCGTTGCTGGCCACGGCGTAACTGATGTTGTTTGAAAGACGGGTAACTGCCTCAACCTTCACACCTGGAGCCAACTCAACTTCGTAGCGAGTAACTGTTGGTCCTCGTGAGAAGCCAACCACACGGGCAGCAACCTCAAATTCGGTAAAGACCGCTGTGATTGCTTTGACCACAACATCATTGGCTTCGGTCTTGGCCTTTGGTGGGGTGCCGGGCGGAAGCATGGTAACCGGAGGCAAATTGTAAGGGCGATTGGTCTTGGTCTTTTCTTGAACCACCACCGGAAGTTCAGGCTCCTCAAATAGGGAGTCGTTGCCGGCTTCCTCGGAAACTATGGCAATCGGTTCGGTCTCCGTGCTGCTGTCGACCGATGTCACATCAACCAGCGGCTCATCCTGAAAGAGATCCTCGATGGCAACCTCGGTGGTTACCGGAGTCTCAAACGGTTTGTTGGCGTCTTTTTTATCGCGACGCCACCAAGGCACCTTGGTTCCGTCGAAGGCGTCATCGATTTCTTCGGTGGCATTGGTTTCACTCTTGGTCTTGGCAACACCTGGCTCTCCGAATGCATACATCCGAAGCTGGTGCAGTCTTTCGCCAATTCGACTTGGCGCGGTCTTGGTGGTGATTAGGAGAGCAACCAAGCTGATGACCACCAAAAGTGGCACAGCAGCCCAAATTGACAGGCCGAGCAACGGAGTGCCAACCAGCCAACCAAACAGCCCCCCGGCATTGGTGAAAGTTTCGTTGTAATTCGGATCGGTTGGTTTTGGCGTTCCCCCAAAAATGTGGAAAAAGCCAGAGGCACTAATAACCATCAGGAACAGGCCGAAGACGATTCGAGCGTTACCGCGAGTTGACGGTGGAAAGTTTGAAAGGTAGATGGCCACGATAACCATCAGTACCGGCAGGGCTAGAGCTACGCGACCGAAGAGCAGCCCCATGGTCCAGGTGTGAAGCAGGTGACCAAAACCATCGGCCGCTGGCATGAACCAGACCACGGCAGCCCCGATCAGGCCGGCCAAGAAGATGGTGAATGGGAAAGCGTCGCGAGCGTTTTCACGTGCTTCGTCGTTGTGGTTGAAAGCGCGGGCCACCCAACCAAAACCCGAAGCTAGTTTGTTGTAAATTTTGCCAATCGGGCCCGACTCAACCGGTCGCGATGCAGCGGGTTTGCGTGGCGCGCTCTTGCGTGGTTTTGAAGAGCGTGAAGAACCAGGTCGTGATGCAGCCATGCCTCAAGGGTAATCGCGAGATGCGACAAAATCGTGGAGGTTACTGCTCTCTAACTACAACCGGGATGATCATCGGACGACGTCGATGCTTCTTATTGACCCAGGTTCCAACGGTTCGACGAATCACCTGTTGCAGTGCGTAGGTGTCGGTAACACCTTCGCCAGCCGCTTCGGCCAGTGCCTTGGAAACCGTTGGCTTGATGTCGTCGAAGACGTGATCTTCTTCGGCGAAGGCTCTCGCGCGAATTTCCGGACCAACTACAACCCGGCCCTGAGCGTCGACCACGGCGAAGATTGAAATAAAGCCTTCTTGAGCCAGAACTCGACGATCTTGAAGATCTTCCTCGGTAACTTTGCCAACGGTCTTGCCATCAACGTAGAGCAATCCGCACTCGACCGCACCAACGATGTGAGCGTTGCCGTCTTTCAGGTCAATCACCCAACCGTCTTCGGCGATAAGCACGTTGTCCTTAGGGATACCGGTTTGCTCGGCCAGTTTTCCGTTGGCAATCAGGTGACGATATTCTCCGTGAACCGGCATCACATTCTTTGGCTTCAAGATGTTGTAGCAGTAAAGCAATTCGCCGGCGGCCGCATGGCCGGAAACGTGAACCTTGGCGTTACCCTTGTGAACCACGTTGGCGCCCAGCTTGGTAAGCCCGTCGATCACGCGATAAACCGCATTCTCATTGCCAGGAATCAGCGACGAAGCGAGGATGACGGTGTCACCTTCGCCAATCTGCACGTCGTGTTCCAGATTCGCCATCCGTGAAAGAACCGCCATCGGTTCACCCTGCGAACCGGTGGACATGTAAACGATTTCGTTTTGCGGAATGTCACCCGAGTGCTTGTAATCGATTAGCGAACCTTCGGGCACCTTCAGGTAACCCATCTGCGAAGCGATGTCCATGTTGCGAACCATTGACCGACCAACGAAGGCAACCTTGCGCCCGTTGGCGTGCGCGGCATCAAGAACCTGCTGCACGCGGTGAACGTGAGACGAGAACGAAGCCACGACCACTTTTCCGGTGGAACGTGAAATCACATTCTCAATTACCGGTCCGATGTCTTTTTCAAGGGGGGTAAACCCTGGCACGTCGGCGTTGGTGGAGTCTGACATGAAAAGATCAAGACCTGCTTCACCGATACGAGCAAAGGCACGAAGGTCGGTGAGTCTTCCGTCGAGCGGAATTTGGTCCATCTTGAAATCGCCCGTATGCAAAACGGTTCCACCCGGAGTTTTCATGTAAACCGCTAGAGCGTCTGGAATTGAGTGGTTTACCGCCACGAACTCGAGGTCAAAGTCGGCCAGCTTTTCTTTCTGACCTTCGCGAACCACCATCGAGTAAGGGGTGATTTTGTGTTCTTTGAGCTTTGCCTCAACAAAAGCCAGTGTCAGCGCGGAACCGAGGATTGGAATGTCTTGGCGAAGCTTCAGCAGGTACGGCACGCCACCAATGTGATCCTCGTGACCGTGGGTTAGCACGATTCCAACCACGTCATTCAGGCGCTTACGGATGTACCCGAAGTCGGGCAGAATCACGTCGATGCCAGGCTGGTGCTCTTCAGGGAACAGCACGCCAACGTCGACGATAAGCAACTTGCCGTTCATTTCGAATACGGTCATGTTGCGACCGATTTCGCCAATCCCACCTAGTGGAACAATGCGAAGGGTGTTCGGTTGTAGCTTGGCCGGAGCCGGGAGGGTTAGAACCAAGGGTTCCTCTTATCTGGTTGTGCCAGCCACCTTTGGCAGCGCGCCACCGGCGGCTGCATTGCGGTCTGGACGGAAGTTTTCGAATGACAGGCCGGTGATGGCACCAACCTTGTCGATGTCGACCTCGATGCTGATTGCTTCAGCATCTTCAGGGCCGACCAAGGGTAAACGAACGCGCGGGCTATTGATTATGCCGAGTCCGTGAAGCGCGTATTTGGTTGCTACAGTACCTGGAACATGGTTCATCATGGCGCGAACCAAAGGCTCCAGTGAATTGTGCACCTTTAGCGCTTCTTGGAAATCATTGCGGTTAGTTGCATTGACCAACTCGCGGTAGGCGGCTGGAGCAACGTTAGCGGTAACGCCGATTAGGCCGGTAGCACCGATTGCCAGGTGCGGAAGGATGTTTGAGTCGTCGCCCGAGAAATAGAGCAGACCGGTATCGTTCATTACTCTCGATGCTTGAGCAAGATCTCCCTTGGCATCCTTGACGGCCAAAATATTTGGGTGTTTGGCGGCGCGCAGCAAAGTTTCGTAGTGGATCGGGATTCCGGCTCTTCCCGGGATGTCGTAAAGAATCACCGGTAGGTCGGTTGAGTCAGCAATCATGCGGAAGTGGGTTAGAACACCAGACTGGGTTGGCTTGTTGTAGTAAGGGGTAACGATCATTACGCCGTCGGCGCCAGCCTTTTCGCTCGCCTGGTAAAGCTGAATCGCGTGGGCGGTTTCGTTTGAGCCACCGCCGGTGATGATTTTGGAGCGGCCGGCTGCTACAGACTTCCCAACCTCAACCAGTTTGATCTTCTCAGCGTCGGTGAGAGTTGAAGTTTCGCCAGTGGTACCGGTAACCACAATGCCGTCGGCACCGTTGGAAATCACATAGTCCATCAACGCTTCCGTGGCAGGCCAGTCGACTTCACCCTCCGAGTTCATCGGGGTGACCAGGGCAACTAGAACTTGGCCAAAGAGGTCTTTGTTTGGTTGGGACATACCTTAAGCGTAGCGGGAAACTATGGTGCTACGCGACCGTGCTGGTTGAACGCCTCATAGGTGTATGGCATTAGTTCAGCCCAGAAGTCTTCCATCTTCTCCGCGCACATTTCGATTTCTCGCTGTGGGAACGAAGGGAAATGGGTTCCTTCACGCTTGGTTCGAAGGCTGAGGAAGTTCATTAGCGCTCGAGAGTTCATGGTTACATACATCGACGAGTAGATGTTTAGAGGAAGCACGATACGAGCTACTTCACGGGCAACACCCGCTTCTAACATGCGCTGATAAGACTCGTAGGCCTGCAATGAAGTGGTGCGGGTCTCCTGCTCGACCAGGGCAACCTGCTCGGCAGTGCCTGGCAGGAATTCGTAGTGACCGGTTTTACCAACCTGAATCAGATTGCGATCTGGGCCGGGCACATAGAACATTGGGCTCAGTTCCTTGTAACGACCGGATTCTTCGTTGTATGAAGCGATGCGGTGGCGCTGAAACTCGCGGAATACGAAAATTGGTGCCTGAACGTAGAACGTCATCGAGTTGTGCTCGAACGGCGAACCGTGACGGTCGCGCATTAGGTAGTTAATAAGACCCTTGCTGGCCTTTTCATTGTCTGAAGCATCAACGTTGGCGGCAGCCGACTCAAGGGTCTGCTCCCCCTGGGTTGACACTCGAGCTGCAAAGAGCACATCGGAGTCGGCGGCCGAAGCGCGCACGAGTTCTACGGTTACATCAGTACGGAATTTGATTTCAGACACACAAAAAGGATACTCGTAGCCTCGCGTAAGAAAACGCAATACAGGCGGTGTGGCGTGGGCAAACGCCTAACCTTGGAGTTATGCCCATCGATTCAGGACTCCTAGCCATTGTTGGCTTGCTGTTTTTGGCGACCCTGTTCGGATTGGTCTGGAAGGCAACCACCGGACGAGCCAAGCGAATCAAGGGCGGCGTGCAGATCGACCTAAAAGAAATTGGAGCCACTAAAAACGGCTTACCGGTTACCAAGTTTGGCGAACACACCACGTTCTTGCAGTTCTCCAGTGAAACCTGCTCAACCTGCAAGCAAACCGCAAAGATTTTCGAACAACTTGAGAAGACTTCTCACGGGGTTCTCCACATCGAGGTGGATGTGACCCATCGCCTCGACCTTGCCAACAAATTCGGCATCCTGCAGACCCCCACCACTCTGGTTCTCGATTCCAAAGGAATAGTGAAATCGCGAATTGGTGGAGCACCAAAACAATCAACCATTGAAGAAGAGATCGGACACTTCGTTATCTAATGAGTAAAAAAGAAATTGACCCTCGCGGTCCGCGTTTCGGCGCCATCATCACCAGCATTTTGCTACTCACCGACGTTTACCTGGCGTGGGATTTGAAGACTTTCCCGCTGGCGGTTTCGCTGCTTTCGGTAATCACGGCACTTTTCGCAATCGGAGCTATCTTCGGTAACTCTAAGCATCCATACGGTTACCTTTTCAAACGACTAATTCGTCCGCTGCTTCAGGCTCCTAAGGAACTGGAAGACTCTCGCCCTCCGCAGTTTGCTCAGCTAATCGGTCTTATCTGCGCTGGCATCGCCTTGGCATTCGGTTTCCTAGGCGAGGCTTACCAGCTTGGGTTGATCATCGCTGTGAGTGCAACCTTCTTCGCTTCGTTCCTAAACGCCGCTTTTAATTACTGCCTCGGCTGCCAAATCTGGTTGGGTCTGGCGCGCGCTGGAATTATTAAGGCTTAGCGTCTGTGAAGTGTCATGGCTTCGGCCATGGCTTTTCTGGCTCTTGGACGATCACCGCAGGCGTCGTAGGCCAGTGAGAGAGCAAACTGTGCCTTCCAGTCGGATGGGTTTTCCCCGGCCAACCGGGCAAAAGTCCTGAAGGTTTCATCAGCCGACTCACGAGTTGGCCGGCCACTTGGACGAAGCACCAGCTGAAAGACCGGCCATTCGTTATTGGCCTCGAGTTCCTTACCCATCGCTTCGGCTCTCAGGCCAAACCGTAGTTCTCGATAAATGGCGTAAGCGCCAAGAACCGGAAAAGTGAGCACGAGAGAACCCATGACGATTCCCAGAAGCGAACCGATTGTGATCATTGCAATTGCCCAGTTGGTGAGCAGTAGCAGATAAACCGAGAGCAGTGCGATCGAAATCGCAGCGCCGAGCTTAGGTGATTTCACTTACGCGACAACCGCGTCTAGCCCCACGAAGAGGCCCTTGTTGCCGGCCGCGAATCTAATCGCAGCCAGAATGCCAGCCGAGTAAGAAACGACCGACGAAACCTCGTGGGCAATTGTGAGAACTTCAGATTCGCCGCCGAGAATTACCTCTTGCTTGGCACTTACTCCGCTCATGCGAATACTGTGAATCGGGATTCCGGCAACAATCTCTCCGCGAGCCGCCTGCCCAACCCCGGTGATCAGAGGATGTTCTCCCCTGGCCTCGGCAATGAGTTCGGCGGTGCGAATTGCGGTTCCCGAAGGTGAGTCAACCTTGTTGGCGTGGTGTGCCTCAACGATTTCGATGCTCGAAAAGTGCTTAGCGGCTTCTACCGCAAACCTGGTGGCAAGCATTGAACCGATTGAAAAATTAGGAACGATAACTGCGGTTGAATCGGCTTTGGTTACGGCTGCCTCGATTTGAGAAAGTTTTGCCGAAGACCAGCCCGAGGTTCCCACAACCACCGGTAAGCCATTGGCGATGCAGTAGCTAACAACCTGCTCGCTCACCTCAAGTTTGGTTACATCAAAAACCACATCGGCACCCTGAAGCTCGCTCAGGCTCGAGCGGGAATGGAGGGAAGCGTGCAGTGAAAGGTCTTGTGCTGAATCAATTAGATCGAGCGCCAATTTACCCATGCGCCCGGTGGCGCCAACTACTGCAACTTTGATGGTCATTTTTCAATCTTAAACGAAACGAGCAAAAGCCGACTCTTTAACATCGCCAACGGCCACCAGGGCGCGCTTTCGACCAACCAGTTCGGCCGCCACTTTTTGCACGTTAGAAGCGTTCACCTGAGAGTAACGAAGCAAAGTCTCATCTAGGTCATAGAACTTGCCATTGAAAATTTCGGTTGAGAACAATCGGTTCATCCGAGCCATCGAACTTTCAAACTTAAGCGCGAGCGAACCCGACACATTGCCTCTGGCCAGTTCCAATTCGTCGTTGGAAATTCCGTCGTTTGCTAACTTTTCCAGCTCGCTAACCATGAGACCGGCGACCTCGGTGGCCTTGGCCGGTGAACAGCCGGCGTAGAGGCCAAAGATAGCGCCATCTGAGTAAGCCTGGTTAAACGAATAGACCGAATAGGCAAGCCCTCGCTTTTCGCGAATCTCCTGGAACAAGCGTGAACTCATGCCGCCGCCCAAAACGGTGTTGAGCACAGCCATGTCGTAACGGTGGTCGTCTTCGGCCACAAAACCCTGGCAACCGATCAAAATGTTGGTTTGAGCCAGTGGACGATTGATTACCTCGAGTTCACGAGCCTGAGCGATGGGCACGCCACCAAGTTCACGGCGTTCTCTCGGTAAATTCTTGCTGGCAAGATCCCAGCCGGCTTCGGTGAGCGCTTCGGAAACGAGGCTCACCAGCTCGTCGTGGTTTACCCCTCCGGCGGCGGCAATCACCAGGTCTTGCGGGCGGTAGTTGGATTTGTAGTGCTCCCAAACCGCATCGCGAGTTACATCGGTGATGGTTTGGATGGTTCCGCCGATTGGGCGGCCGAGTGGATGATCGCCGTGCAGGGCGGCCGAGAATGCTTCGTGAGCCACATCTTCTGGATCGTCATCGTTCATCGCCAACTCTTCCAAGATGACGGTACGTTCGTTCTCAAACTCGGTTGGGTCAATCAGCGACGAGGTGAGCATGTCGGCGATTACATCGATAGCCAAAGGCAGTGCCTTGTCTTGCACCCTCGCGTAGTAAGAGGTGTATTCCTTACCAGTGGCGGCATTGGATGAGCCACCCACCGAGTCGAAGGCAATGGCAATTTCCAGCGCGGTGCGCTTTTTGGTGCCCTTGAACAGAAGATGCTCTAAAAAGTGAGTGGAACCGAAGTGCCCGCCGGTTTCGTCGCGGGAACCTACCGGCACCGAAAACGAAATCGAAACGCTCTGAGCGCCAGGCATTTGTTCCGAGAGAATGCGAACACCGCTTGGGAGAACAGAACGGCGAACCGTGCTGCCTCCCGAAGCGGTGAACTCAAGTTCGGCGCGATCTAATGGGAAAAAGATCTCAGCCATTGAAAATGCTACTCAGCCGAAGCTGCGTCGTCTTCAACCACAGGCGAAAGTGAAAGCTTGCCGCGGTCGTCGATCTTGGTGATTTCAACCTGAAGCTTCTGACCAACTTCTAGAAGGTCTTCCACGTTCTCAACGCGCTTTCCGCCAGCGATCTTCTTCAGTTCGGAAACGTGAAGCAGACCATCTTTTCCTGGAACCAGCGAAATGAACGCACCGAAGGTGGCCAGCTTCACTACGGTTCCTAGGAAACGCTCGCCAATCTCAGGAAGGTGAGGGTTGGCGATGTTGTTGATGGCAGCCTTGGCAGCTTCAGCCGAAGGACCGTCGGTGGCACCGATGAATACGGTACCGTCGTCTTCGATCGAGATGTCTGCGCCAGTTTCTTCCTGAATCTGGTTGATCATCTTGCCCTTTGGACCAATGACCTCACCGATCTTATCGATAGGAATCTTCACCGAGATGATTCGTGGCGCGGTTGCTGCCATTTCACCTGGCTCGCTGATGGCCTGGTTCATCACGTCGAGGATCGCGGTGCGAGCCTCTTTCGCCTGAGTTAGAGCGCCGGCTAGAACATCGGTAGGAATACCGTCTAGCTTGGTGTCTAGCTGAATAGCGGTGATGAATTCGGCGGTTCCGGCAACCTTGAAGTCCATGTCGCCAAGGGCGTCTTCGGCTCCCAGGATGTCGGTTAGGGCCGCGTAGGTGGTCTTACCGTCGATGGTGTCTGAGATCAGACCCATTGCGATACCGGCAACCGGAGCCTTTAGAGGCACACCTGCTGCTAGTAGCGAAAGGGTTGAAGCACAAACCGAACCCATTGAGGTGGAACCGTTCGAACCTAGTGCTTCCGAAACCTGACGAATTGCGTAAGGGAATTCGGTGCGGCCAGGAAGAACTGGAACCAACGCACGCTCAGCCAATGCACCGTGACCAATTTCACGACGCTTTGGAGTGCCAACACGACCCACTTCTCCGGTTGAGTATGGAGGGAAGTTGTAGTTGTGCATGTAGCGCTTGGTGGTTTCTGGGCTCAGTGCGTCGATGGTCTGTTCCATCTTCAGCATGTTCAGAGTGGTGATACCAAGGATCTGGGTTTCACCGCGCTGGAAGATAGCCGAACCGTGAACGCGTGGGATTACGTCAACTTCTGCGTCTAGGACACGGATGTTGCGAAGACCACGGCCGTCGATACGAACGCCTTCTTTTAGAACGCGGGTACGAACAACCTTCTTGGTAACCGACTTGTAGGCGGCAGAAATCTGGTTCTGGTGCTCTTCCGAAAGAACGGTTGAAAGCTTTTCCTTAACCGAAGCCTTCAGCGCGTCGTCAGCATCCTGACGCTCCTGCTTGTCGGCGATTAGGTAAATGCGTCCTAGTTCTTCCTCGGCAAGCTTGGCTACGTGGTCGTAGGTTTCGTCTGCGTAAGGAGGGAACACTGGGTACTCGGTTAGTGGCTTAGCCGACTTCGCGGCTAGACGCGACTGGGCCGCAACCAATTCCTTGATGAAAGGCTTTGAAGCCTCTAGTCCGGCGGCAACAACGGCTTCGTTTGGAGCGGTTGCACCCTGGTTGGTCACTAGATCCCAAGTGTTTTCGGTAGCTTCCGCTTCAACCATCATGATGGCAACGTCTTCTACGCCGTTCTCAACAACTACACGACCGGCAACGACCATGTCGAATACTGCGCGCTCTAGCTGGGAGTGCTTAGGGAAGGCAACCCACTGGTCGTCGATAAGTGCTACACGCACACCACCGATTGGACCTGAGAAAGGCAGACCAGCAAGCTGGGTAGACATCGATGCTGCGTTGATAGCAACTACGTCGTACATCTCGTCTGGGTGAATCGCCATAACGGTTACCACTACCTGAACTTCGTTACGAAGACCATCAACGAATGATGGGCGCAGTGGACGGTCGATTAGACGACAGGTAAGGATCGCCTCGGTCGATGGACGACCTTCGCGACGGAAGAAGCTGCCAGGAATCTTTCCGGCGGCGTACATCTTCTCTTCAACATCAATGGTTAGTGGGAAGAAGTCGAACTGGTCTTTGGCCTGCTTTGAAGCAGTGGTTGCCGAGAACAGCATGGTTTCGCCGTCGATGTAGACGGCTGCGGCACCCTGAGCCTGCTGGGCTAGGCGGCCTGATTCGAAACGGATGACACGCTTACCGTGCTTGCCGTTGTCGATGATTGCATATTCGTGTTCTGAGCCATCCATAGGCTCGTAGTTATCTGGACCGATCATGGTCTCTCCTCTTGTTTCATGACGCGCGAGGAATTCACACAGTTTGTGTGAGTCGCGCTAGAGCTAAGAGGCGCGGTAACTGCCCTCCGATTGAGGGCTGCCCTGATCTGCAGTAAAGAACCTTGGAATTCTATCCAAGACCCACCACCGAAGACCAGCAAACGTAGCCGCATAGCTCTTCTACAAGGGTAACAGAGGCAAGCGACATTGCCTAGAACAAAATAACGGCCCCGAGTGTACCCGGGGCCGTTATTTGTAAAGTCAGATTAGCGACGAAGACCTAGACGCTCGATCAAGTCACGGTAGCGCTTGATGTCAACCTTCTGTAGGTAGCCAAGTAGACGCTTGCGCTGTCCAACTAGAAGTAGCAGGCCACGACGCGAGTGGTGGTCGTGCTTGTGCTCCTTGAAGTGCTCGGTTAGGTCTTTGATGCGACGCGAAAGCACAGCTACCTGAACCTCGGGTGAACCGGTGTCACCTGGGTGGGTTGCGTACTCAGCAATGATGGTCTGCTTTACCTGTGGGTCTAGAGCCATAGTGGTTCTCCTTTGATTCGCTGCGCGGCGTAAGAAACTGGATGTTTCGAACTCTCTTTATCCGCGGCCGTTACACGGCAACCTGTCAAGCCTACCCGCTAGTAGTCGGTGCTTGCAACCACCGGTTGCGCTACCCGCTTGGTTGGAAGTAACGTAATCACCAATTCGAAGACCCCGTAAAGGAAAGCCAAGGCCAAAATTGCCAGCAATTGCATCAGCGCACTCACAAATGCTGGGTCTTGGGCCCACTGCTGCACCAGGCTAGTCAATTCGGCTTCAGAAAGAGTTGGAGCCACAGTGCCGAAGGCACTTAGGCGATCGTAATTGTTTACCAACCAAGAAACCAGACCGGATAGCGGAATTAGTGCGGTGATGATCCAGAGCGGACTAACACCGGTGTCCCGGAACCGACGGATCAGCATGGTGAACCTTGGGACTACCAGAATCACAGACACAATCACTCCGACCAAGCCGCCAAACTGATCAAGCCCAAAAGCGGTATCGATAATTGACGCCGCAATTCCAACGATGAAACTGAACAGTGCGAACCACCAGAATTCGCTGCGGCTGGCTACACCCCGAAACTTGAGAGCGTTGGTAAAACCGGATTTGATTGCGCTTCCGAAAGTCATTGGTTACTCGATTCCTAATGCGATTCTGATTTGTGCAATGTCGCGGTTAATCTCCGCCACAAGTGATTCGACGCCATCAAACTTGGCTGAAGGACGAATGAATTCAACGTATTCGAGAGTAACCGTTTTGTCGTAGAGATCTAAGTCGGTTCGGTCTAAAACAAAGGATTCCACCAGACGAGGTACCGCTTGGAAAGTCTCGTTGATGCCAACCGAGTGGGCTGCCGGATACCTAATTCCGTCGTCGTGAAGCCAGCCGGCATAAACGCCGTCGAGCGGCAAATAGCCTTCGCAGTCGCGAGCCATGTTGGCAGTTGGGAAACCAATGGTGCGTCCGATTTTTAGCCCATGCTCGATTACGCCGAGAGTGGTGTGATCTCGTCCGAGTAAAGCAGCTGCGGCAACCACCTTGCCCTCATCGAGAAGGTTTCGAATCTTGGTGGTCGAAACCACTACCCCGCCGATTGAAACCTTTGGCAGCTCGATAACGCTGAAGCCAAACCGTTGGCCTAGTTCGCGAAGTGTGGCAACATTTCCCGACCCCTTGGTTCCGAAACGGAAACCCTCTCCCACCACAACGGCTTTGGCACGAAGAGTGTTTACCAGAATTGCTTCCACGAATTCGGTCGGAGACATCTGAGCGAGTGCGCGGTCAAACTCGAGAGTCAAAGTGGCATCGACGCCGGTCTCAGACAAAAGCTGGCGTTTTTGAGTGGGACCCAGAATTGGCAGTCGGTAATCGTCTGGGTTCAATAAGGCATCGGGGTGGCGATCAAAAGTGAGAACTACCGATGACAGGAGATGTTCTTCCGCTACGTTCACAGCTCTCTGCAACAAGGCCTGATGCCCAAGATGAACTGCGTCGAACTTGCCGATGGTCACAGCGGTCTGGGCGAAATCGGCTGGAACCTCAAGCAGTGAAGACCAACTAAGCACGATTACTCTTTCTTAGCCACCAGAGGCCAACCACCGGAAGGATAAGTGGCACGCAGGCGTATCCCACGCCAAAGAGTGACCACACTGTGGCGTGCTGGAAGTCTGCCGGCATCACGATTGAAAGGGTTCCAACCAGCAGAACGCCGACCAGCTCAAAGACGAGCGAAACTGTGGCAATTTTCCGCAAATTTCTTGCCAAGGCAATGGTGGCAACAATGTAAACCAGAGCCGAAAGTGCACTCAGGGAGTAAGCCAATGGTGCGTCAGAGAATTTGGTAAGAAGTTGATAGCCCGCCCGAGCGGTTGCCGCCAGTGCAAAAATTGCGTAAATCGCAATTATCAAACGTCCCGGTCCGTTAGAAGTCTTGAGTGAAGCCATAGATTCAAGACTACTGAAGTTTACTTACTCTCTTTGGGTGGTTTCGGTGTTGGAAGACCTTTTCGAACCAGGCCAACCGCGCTGTAGCGCACGGTTTCAGGAAGCTGACTGATGTTTAGGTAGCCGAGTGCTCCCTGGCTGTCTAGGCGGAGCATGAAGGCGGACGCTGCTCGCTTTAGCAAGGTATCTTCGCCACAAAGACTCATGGTCAGCGGGAAAATCGCCTGGTATGGAACGCCGGCGGCCTCTCCCTCAAACATTGGCTGTGGTTCTATCTTTGAATCGACCGACATAGTTAGCGTTGAGCCGTTGCTTTTTCCAACCAACTGAGAACCAGCGGCATAAAGACTAACTTCGCTTGCTGTGGCAAAGAGTTTTTCGCCGGTTTCAGCGTCTTTCTTTCCAGTGTTGAGGCCAAGGGTTACTAGTCCGTTGAATACGGCCACCGAGTTCGGAATGATAGCTAACTCGCCGTCGACCAAAGGCTCAGGAACCGAACCGTCGAATAACGAAATCTCAGTGAACTTTGAAGGGTCCAGCTTGGCACCCTGATAGCCAAGAGCGGTAACCAATGCACCCAGCGAGTTTTTCTCGGCGTCAGCGCGAACCAGTATTGGTGCGTCTGGAAGAGTTAGGTCTGGGTTGTCCTTTGCAATAGCAGGATCATTCCAGTTGGAAATTTCTCCATTTAGAACCGCAGCCAGAGTTTTGTAGCCAAGGTTCAGTGAGTCGGTTCCGGCAACGTTGTAAGTAACCACTCCGGCATCAAAGCCGTAGGGAACAGAAGCGAAAGGCTTGCAGTCGGCAGCTGCCCCGGTGGAAATAACAATGTCAGCGGATGCAAAATCGCCTGCGTTTGTGATGGTCATCGCCGGAAGCGGATCGATGCAGGCGCCGGCTAAGGATTCGGCCAGTGTGTCAACAACCGCCGAGTTGGATGGGTCGGCTGCCACGTTTACGTTTCCCTCGAGACAGGTATAGCTCTGCTCGGCAAGTTGAGCCAGCATTTCCGGTGGCATCGGTGGGTCACAGGCGGTAAGGAGAGTTGAACCCGAAATAGCTAGAGCCAATACTGCGAGTAAACGTTTTGGGTTTTTCATCATATCTATATCCTTACCTATTTAAGCGAGTATTTGGTGGCCCGGAGAACCGGACCACCAAACATTCATTGTTACTACTGTGCGATTAGTGCAGCCTGAGCTAGCGCCTTGGTCTTCATGGTGCCGGTTAGAGCAACATAACCTAGACGCGAAGCCTGGGCAGGCATGCAGGTGCTGATTACGAACTTGAAGTAATCCTCAACTGCGGTGTCTTCTGCGTTTGCACCATTCTTTGCACCGATACCGTAGGTAAGGATGGTTAGCTGGTAGGCGTTCTTTACACTCTTGGTGAAGTCAATGGCACCGTTTACGGTTCCACCTAGAGCTACTGAAAGAGCAGCAGTTGCAGTTCCCTGAACGCGGTCAGTTCCCGAGTTGTCGGTGGTCTGAGCGCCCAGCATCAATGCACCAGCTGCTGCGCTAGGAGCAACGAACTCGCCGTGCTTGTTCTTTAGCGACACTAGAGCAACGTCTGCAGTCTTGGCATCTGACAGGTCGAAGTAACCGAAAGCACCCTTGTTTGAGCTGCTCTCAACTGCATCGGCAAGAAGCGATGAGGTTGCCTTAGCAATTGCACCAGTTGCCAGAGCGGTAGCAGCGGTTAGTAGGGTCTGGTTCTTGACCCAACCGGCGTTGCCAGTCTGACGTAGGTACTCGCTTAGGTTTTCGTTGGTACCCGAGGTTCCAGAGCGGTAGAACACCTTGATCGCTAAGTTTGGAAGAGTCTTTCCTGGGTTTAGCTTCTTGATCGCGGTTGCGTTCCACTTGGTGATGGTTCCCTTTAGGATTCCCGATACTGCCGCTGAGTCAAGCTTTAGACCGGCTGGGATGCCACTCTTCTTGTTGTAAGCAAATACAACTGGGCCACCGAACAGTGGAACCATGGTGTAACCGGTTGGCTCGGTACCAGCGGTGTAAAGACCGTCGGATACAGCGAACTTGTAAGTTGCGTAGCCGGTGCGGAAGTTGGTACGGCCAGTTCCAGAACCGGTTGAGGTGTAGGTTACTGCGTGAGTCTCGTAAAGTGATGAACACTTGTAGATGCCGTTGTAAGCGAATGACGATCCCGAACCGGCGATTGCGGTTGCGTTAGCGCTTGCTGCCGGCGCGATTAGAGCTGCGGTTGCAGCTAGACCAGCAAGGGTCTTTGCAAACTTTTTGTTCACTTTTTCTCCTTTAAGATTTAAACTTGTCGACTTGACACGTTAACTATGTGGAAATCAATGAAACAGACAAAAACTATTGGCTGACATGTAACTGAATTTAAAGTGAACGATTGATTAACCAAAGTGCCCGTTTACATAGTCGTTGGTGCGCGGGTCGATCGGCTGGCCGAATACCTGCTCGGTTGAACCGAACTCAACCACTCCTCCGGGAACGTTGTCGTCGGCTAGGAAGAAGGCGGTTTCGTGAGAAACGCGCTGAGCCTGCTGCATATTGTGGGTCACGATCACGATGGTCATCGATTCCGAAAGCTCTTCGATGGTGGCCTCGATGCGACGCGTTGATCCAGGGTCAAGCGCCGAGCATGGCTCATCCATAAGCAGAACCTTTGGGTTCATGGCTAGCGAGCGAGCGATGCAAAGGCGCTGCTGCTGTCCGCCGGAAAGCGAGGTAGCTGGCTCATCGAGTCGATCCTTTACCTCGTTCCACATGGAAGCGCGCTTCAAAGAAGTTTCGAGCAGTTCTTCCTTGTTGTCGGAATGCAAACCAGAAAGCTTCAACCCAGATAGCACGTTGTTCTGGATCGACATTGTTGGGAATGGGTTTGGTTTCTGGAAAACCATTCCGATTTCCATGCGAACGTCGACCGGGTTCACCGATGGGTCGTAGATGTCTTTTCCGTCTAGCAAGATTGCCCCGGCCAGCCCGGCCGATGGAATAAGTTCGTGCATTCGGTTTAGAGTGCGAATGAAAGTTGACTTGCCGCAACCGGATGGGCCGATCAGTGCGGTGACACGGTTAGCGCGGAAGGTTAGGTTCACGTCTTTCAAGACCTGACGTTCACCGAACCAGACGCTAACGTCTTGGGCTTGAAGCTCTGCAGCAACGGGGGTAATGGTCATCATTTGCTTCCCTTACTCTTTTTCTTCTTTTTGTCACCGGTTAGTAGACGGGCACTTACGAACAAAATTCCAACGATGATCAAAAGGACCAGTGAGGCTCCCCAGGCGCGAGTGATCGACGAAGCGTATCCGGCACTGATGAATCCATAGATGTAGGTGGGTAGCGTTGCCACACCACCTTCGAGTGGGTTTAGATTGGTGCCTTCGTTTGCCTGAATGGTAAGAATAAGCGGAGCGGTCTCGCCAACCACACGGGCTAGGCCCAGTAGCAGTGCCGTGATGATTCCTGTTTTGGCGGCAGGAAGGATTACCTGAAAGAAGGCTCGGTAGTTAGGTGCACCGAGGCCTAGAGCCGCGAGCCTTAGGTCTTGAGGAACCAGCCGGAGTGCCTCTTCAGCAACTCGAGCCACGGTAGGCAGCATCAGTGGGAAAAGAGCAACTGCGCCGAAAATACCGCTCTTCTGGGCATCAAGAAAAGAAATTATCGAGAGCACGAACAAACCGGAAACCACCGATGGCAGTCCGGCCAGAGCCTGGGTAATGGCGCGAACCAGGTTGCGAAGCTTCGACTGTGACTGGGTTAGGTAAACCGCGATAGCCAAACCTAGCGGCAAGGCAACCGCCGTGGCCAGTAGCACCAATTCCAGTGTTCCGAGGATGGCATGCCCCACGCCACCGTAATCGAGCGAGGTCGTGGTCGAGATGTAACGGTTGTTTTGGTAGAGGAACTCGGCCGACATGGCACCCGATCCGGCACTAATAACCGACCAGAGAACTGAGAGAAGCAGGCTAAACACGGCAGCCGCGAGGAGAAGTGAGCCGAACACCAACACGGCATCGGAGAAACCGCGAAGTCCCTTGAACGAAGCGAGCTTCGAAGACTTATTCCACGGCTGCTTGGCCGGGCGAGGATCCGACATTACTTTCTCCATGGTTGAGCCTTGTTTACGATAACGTTGGCGATCAGGTTGATGATCAACGTGGTGATGAAGATAACTAAACCGGCAGCCATAAGCCCGTGGAATTCTTTATCGGTGGCTTCACCGAATCGGGAAAGAATCCAAGACGCGATTGCACCACCGCGAGGTTCCAAAATCTGAAACAGGTTGATGTTCATCGACAGTTGCAGCACGTAGTAGATGGCCACGGTTTCACCGATGGCACGACCGAGCCCGAGAAGTACGCCACCGGTGATACCGCCGGAAGTGGTTGGCAAAATGACTCGGCGGAAAACCGTCCAGCGTGTTGCTCCCAGAGCTAGGGCACCGTTAACAAGCTCGCGGTCGAACTGGCTGAAGATTTCGCGGGTTACCGAGGTGATGATGGGAACGATCATTACCGCAACAATCCAACCGGCGATGAATGGAGAACTGTTGAGAGAGGTGGTTCCCTTATCGGTGGCAAAGAGTGGAATCCAGCCAAGGTACTGGTGAAGGAACTCGGCCCAACCCTGGGCAATTGGAGTGAACACCAGAACACCCCAGAGGCCGATGATGACCGATGGGAGGGCCGCCAAAAGGTCGATTAGGTTGGTGGCAAGTTTGGCCCAACCACCCTTCAGAATAAAGACGATCATGTAGGCGGTGGCAATTGCCATAGGTGTTGCAATTAGCACCCCGAGCAGAGCGATGAGGATCGAACCGTAAAGCATCGGCCCGATTTGCAGAATGGTTTTTTCTTCGGTGACTTCCCACTTATCGCCGTAAACGAAAGCAAAACCCTGCTCTTGAATGGCCGGCCAAGCCTGAGCTATCAAGAACACCAGAATGAGACCCACGAGAATGAAGGCAAAATATGCAGCTGACGAAGTTATTCCAAAAAATAAGCGATCGCCTCGACTCATTACTCCAGTGCCGAGTTTCCTTCTTCCGGATTCGTTGGGCATGTTTTCAGCATCACGAAACCTTCTTAACAAATTATGTCTAGAAGATGAACTGCATCTAAACAGTTTTTAGAACCAGATTTGCCACATGCGCAACAGCATGATGGCTACAGTGAGATTTGCCGCGCCAATAATCATGGTTGAAAACTTGGTTCTCTCGGCCAAAGCCCAAAATCCCGCAGCCACGGCCACCAGCAGCGCAGTTAGCAGATAGCCGAACCATTCGATTGGGTCGCCCTTTGAGGTGCCACCCCCAAACAGAATCGCGATGGCAATAATCGCCTGCACAATTAATAGCAGTGCCGTGATTACCAGAGGGCTAAGACTCACTAGCGAGGGAAGTCTGCCGATGAGTCCCAAAAACAGAGCGACGATTCCGCCAACCACCGCAACTACCTCGGCAGCCTGATAAACCCAATCAATCATTGAAAACCACCGACGATTTCAACTGCTTTCCGACCGGAACCAACATGGCAATCAACTGCTCTCCATGAACCGCGGCGATGTCTCCAGAAAAATCCAACCGGTTGGCAATGCGTTTTCCGTGGCGGAGGTCGATAACCTCTTGGTCAATAAGTTCCAGCGTGGGAAAAGCTTTTGAAGCTTCAAATGAAGAAATAAGTTTTAGCTCGTCGCCAGGTTCTGGAAGTGCACTGGACTGATCGATGGTAAATCCGCCCACTCGAGTGCGGCGAAGCTTGGTGAGGTGGCCTCCGATGCCGAGAGCCGCGCCCAAGTCTCTCGCCAGAGCGCGTATGTAGGTACCAGAGGAGCAGTCGATGACTACATCGACATCGATGAAACCGTCGACCCGGCGAGGTTCACCTAAAACTTCGAATCTAGAAACGGTTACCGGGCGAGCCTTTAGTTTCACTTCGTCTCCCCCGCGAACCTTGGCATAGGCGCGAACTCCATCGACCTTAATCGCCGAAACCGATGAGGGCACCTGCTCGATTGCACCGGTTAGGTTTTTGATTTCGAGCAAAATTGCCGAATCGGTAACCGCCGAGATCTCAGCCGCCGAAGCCTGAGACAAAAACTCGCTCTCGCGGTCGTCGGTGATGGTTGAAGCCCCGAGTCGAATGGTTGCCTCATAGGTTTTATCGTCGCCAACGATGAAGGTGAGCAGTTTCGTGGCCGATTCAACGCCGAGTACCAAAAGCCCGGTAGCCATGGGGTC
>CAIJWY010000220.1 GCA_903824455.1 uncultured Micrococcales bacterium | reverse complement strand
GCAAAACTTGTAATTACAGCAAGCCAGGAACTATCCAAGCGATTGGGAGCAACGAAGTGACCGAAGACCAAAAGTGGCCGAGAGCCGCGCACTGGCTGAAGCAGTTTGCCGACGAAGCGAACATCGACCTAGCGGTCTATGGCGTTTGCGCAAGCCTTACCTCGATCTCCAAAACCGGCGCACACGAAACCCCAAACGCTATTCGTGAAGCGTTGCTGAAATACTCCACCTATAGCTGGAGCCAAAACATTGACCTTGATGAACTGGTCGCCCGCGACTTCGGGAACTCCGAAAACCCCGACAGCCCGGAGGGTGAAGAAAACACCAAGCGTCTGGCCAAGCAAGCCAAAGAAAACAGCAAACTTGCCATCGCCTTGGGCGGCGACAACTCGGTAACCTTCGCCGCCATGGCCGGAGCACACGATCTGAGCAAGTCGGGCCTCATTACTTTCGACGCCCATCACGATCTCCGAGACGGCATCAGCAACGGCTCTCCGGTGAGACGTCTGGTTGAGGCAGGGCTTCCAGGAAACAAGATTGTTCAGATCGGCATCAACGACTTCTCCAACTCACCGCAGTACGCCAAGCTCGCCAAAGAACTTGGCATTCTTGTAATTACGCGAGCACAACTTAGAAACCAAACCCCAAATGAAACCTGGCAGCAGGCTATTAATCACCTAGGTGGAGTGGAATCTATTCACGTCGACATCGACGTTGACGTCTGCGATCGAAGTGTGGTTCCCGGTTGCCCAGCGGCAGCACCCGGCGGAATTAGCGCAGATGAACTTCGCCAGTTCGCTTTACTTGCAGGGAAAACCAAAACGGTGACCAGCATCGACATCACCGAGATAGATGCCACAGCAGACAGCGCAGATCAGCGAACGATTCGCCTGGCTGCGCTACTAATCCTTGAGGCTGCTACCGGTTTGGCTCTTCGGAACAAATAAGAACAGCGCGGCAACCACGGTTTCAAACGCCGGCACAATGCCGAGGATGAAGTACTGGATCATTCCCAGTAAAGCGGTTGAGCCAACAATCGCAGTCAAAATGATTGCGAAGAGTCGCAACTTAGGATTATTGCGTTGCAGGATTGACAAAATAATCGCCACTAGTCCAACCGCGATTGGAATGAACAACATCAGAGAAACAATTAGCGCGAGACTTTCCATGCTCTAAGTATGCTCCTTAAAAGAAAAACGGCCAATCATTTCTGACTGGCCGTTTCCACTTGCGTGGAGACTAGGGGGGTCGAACCCCTGACCCCCTGCTTGCAAAGCAGGTGCTCTACCAACTGAGCTAAGTCCCCATTGAAGATTTCTTTCGAAATCTTCGTGGGCCTAGGAGGACTTGAACCTCCGACCTCTTCATTATCAGTGAAGCGCTCTAACCACCTGAGCTATAGGCCCGTTAGAGCCTTTCTAACTTTACGCTAAAAGTTGATGAGGCTCAAATCGGTAATTAGTTGCTGGTGAAGCCAACCTTGATGCCGCCGGTGATGCGCGCAATGATGTTGTAGACCAATGCCGAGAACCCGGTGAGAAGGGTTCCAAACACGATATTGAAAACCGATAGAGCAAATGCCACGCCAAGAATCTGGGGGAGGCTCACGGTGATGTCGGATCCGCCTCCGGTGAAGCTTGAGAGCACGCCGTTGAGGCTGGCGAATAACGGTGTGTAGGTAACCAAAGCCCAAAGCGCAATGAAACCGGCGATTGTGGCGATGCCCATTCCAATGGTGATGGTGAAGCCGGTGCGGATGGCCGACCAGAAGTCGATTCGAACCAACTTGAGTTGAACCTGCTTTACCGGCGCAACATCGCGCTTCTTCAAACGATTAATCATGTTGCTCATTCGGTTACTCCTTCTGCGGCAACTTCTTCGTCTGGCAACTCTTCGTCGCCTTGAGTTTCAAGATTACGCTCTGAGTTCTTCGCAAGTCCAATAATGGAATCGCCTTCGTCTGGTCTGGCGAAGACAACGCCCATGGTGTCGCGGCCGCGGGCTGGAACTTC
>CAIJWY010000219.1 GCA_903824455.1 uncultured Micrococcales bacterium | reverse complement strand
TGCTTCAACACTTTGGAGTCAAAAATATTGTTTCGATTGGTTGGTCTGGTGGTGGCCCCCACTGCCTCGCCGACACCACGCTCGAGCACTCGGTAGCGGTCATCAGCATCGCCGGTGTTGGAGAGTTCGGCGCGAGCGAACTCAACTTCCTCGACGGCATGGGTGAAGAAAACCACGTTGAGTTTGGCGCAGCTACGAAGGGCTCGGCGGCAATTGAAAACTGGATGATTGAGAACTCTCCACCGATTGCCGTGGTGACCTCAGAACAAATCGTTGAAGCGTTTGGTGGTTTAGTTGGGGAAGTCGATACCAAGGCTCTAAATGAGGGTGCCGGTGAGGGAATTGCTAAAAGCTACCGTCAGTCACTCGAAGTTAGTTACTTCGGTTGGATGGATGACGACCTCGCTTTTGTTGAACCGTGGGGTTTCGATATTTCACAAATAAACGTGCCGGTTGAACTTTGGCAAGGCAACGACGATTTTATGGTGCCTCATGCCCACGGTTACTGGCTGGAGTCGAAAATACCAACCGCAAAACTGAATTTTGTGCCCGGTGAGGGCCACATTTCTTTGCTAACTAACAAGCGTGGAGAAATAATCTCCAACGCGCTGAACTACCTGGCTTAGCCAAGCTCAGCGATGTGCTGACGGATCTTGTCGATCACTTGCTCAGGAGTTTGAGTTTCGCAGGATTCGCGAATTACCTTGTTTAGTTGGTCTTCGGTGGCGTAAAGGTCTTCGCAGTGGTCACAGTTGGCGATGTGAGCGGTGATAGCGGCGGCTAAGTCTTCGTTTACCTCGCGTTGCAGGTATTCGTGAACCTGCTCTTGGCAATCAGCGCAATCCATTGGTTCGATGCTCACTTTTTGGAACCTTTCTTTGCTTCGCGAACCACCGATTCTTTGGCAGCTGCTTCCACGTTGTAACCCTCTTCTTGTGCGTACTTATAAAGCACTTCTCGCAGGGTTTTCTTCCCGCGGTGTAATCGAGACATCACGGTACCGATTTTGATTTCGAGGATGTCGGCTATTTCTTGGTAGGAATAGCCGTCGACGATAGCCATCTGAACCACCGCACGGAATTCCGGTTTCAAGTTGTCTACGGCGTCTTGAACGTCGTTTGAAGCGAGATTGTCGAGAACCTCAGATTCGGCCGATTTGGTGGCACGCACCGTTACCGAGTGGGCTTCATCGCCCAATTTGTAGTCGGCCATGCCATCGAGCACGCCTACTTGCTGGTGTTTTGATTCTTTTGCGCTGCGATTGATTGAGGTGTGCTTCAGGATGGTTTTCAACCAACCATAGATATTGGTGCCCTGTTCGAAGCTTTCCCAGTAGCGATAGGCCTTGGCATAGGTTTCTTGCATCAGATCTTCGGCGTCGGCCCGGTTGTTGAAGGTGAACTCCATGGCCTTGCGCATCAACTTCGGCATTAGCGGAATTGCTTGCTGCTCGAATTGGATGAGCTTCAGCGCTTCGGCTTTTTCGGCCTGCGATTTGGGGGTCATTAGCATCAAGTTTAGACGGTCAAATGCGTGCGGTGGTAACTTAGTAGCAGATGACTCAAGCGAATAATTCTCAGTGGCCTGCGCCTCTTGCCAGTCACGCGCTTCGCGCCACGGTTAGGCTTCCCGGCTCTAAATCACTGACCAATCGTGAACTGGTTTTAGCGGCAATTGCTAACGAACCCACCGAATTTGCCGGCGCTTTAGTATCGCGTGATAGCTCGCTCATGATTGAGGCTCTGAGAGCGCTCGGTGCGATTGTTGAGAATGCCAATTCGGAGACACCTTCGGTTACTCCGGCAACTCTAAACTCAACCGCAGCCATTGACTGCGGGTTGGCAGGAACCGTGATGAGGTTCGTTCCGCCGCTAGCGATGCTAAACCGCGGTCGGATCACATTCGACGGCGATGCCGGTGCTCGCAAACGCCCGATGGACACCACTGTTGCTTCGATTCGCGATCTCGGTGTTGAAGTTGAGGCTGAACAACCTTCGCTTCCTTTCACCGTTGTCGGTAATGGTCTGGTGGACGGTGGTGAAATCACCATCGATGCTTCGTCATCGTCGCAGTTTGTTTCTGGGTTACTGCTGGTTGCCCCTCGTTTCAAAAACGGGCTGACTCTGCGTCATGTTGGTGAACAACTTCCGAGCTTGCCGCACATCGAAATGACCTTGCAGTGCCTGCGCGAGCGCGGCGTTGCGGTGAGCCACCCAGAACCAACGGTTTGGCGCGTGGAGCCGGGGCCGGTTGCGGGCGGGTTCAAACAGATTGAGCCGGATCTTTCCAATGCGGGTCCTTTTTTGGCTGCCGCCATGGTAGCCGGAGGTTCGGTGACCATCCCGGATTGGCCAGCGGTTACCACCCAGGTTGGAAACGAGTTTGTTTGGATTCTGCAGAAAATGGGAGCCGAGGTGGTTCGCGATGAACGCGGACTAACCTTGAGCGGCACTGGCGTGATTCGCGGAATAGACATGGACCTTTCGATTGGCGGAGAGCTAGCCCAGGTTGTGGCGGCACTGGCGGTTTTGGCCGATGGACCGAGCCGGATTACTGGCATTGCGCACATTCGAGGCCACGAGACCGACCGTTTGGCGGCCATGACGGCCGAAATCAACCGGATCGGTGGAGACTGCCGAGAAATCGAAGACGGCTGGGTCATCACCCCCACCAATACTTTGCACGGCGAACTCTGGCACACCTACGAGGATCACCGAATGGCCACGGCCGGCGCGATCATCGGGCTTCGTGTTCCTGACATGTTGGTTGAGAACATCGAAACCACTTCGAAGACCATGCCGAATTTTGCCAAGCTGTGGTTGAACATGCTCGGAGGAAACGCTTGAGTTGGCTCTACGAGCCTGAATCGGGCGAAAATGACCTCGACGAGAGCGATGTTCGCATTCGGCCGAATCCGAAGGGAAACAAGCCTCGTACCAAAAATCGTCCGGAGTATAAAAACGCTCCGATCGGCATGGTGACCGGCGTTGACAAGAGTCGTTATCACGTTCTTTTAGATACCGATCAGCGAATTGTGATGGCCACAATGGGTAAAGAGATTCGCAAACTCGGCGCAGTGGTTGGCGATCGCGTGGCTCTAAGCGGCGATACTTCGGAAACCGCCGGAGCGCTTGCTCGCATCGTGCGAGTTGAAGAACGAAAGACACTGCTTCGGAGAAGTGCCGACGATACCGATGTGGTTGAACGAGTGATTGTGGCCAATGCCGATCAAATGGCGATTGTTATTTCGGCAGCTAACCCGGAACCGCGCACGCGCTTGGTGGATCGCTATCTGGCTGCTGCTTACGATGCGGGGTTGTCTCCGATTTTGGTAATCACCAAAACCGACTTGCAAGATCCGGCCGAGTTTTTGGCGAACTTTGAATCACTCAACATTCCGGTAATCCAAACCAGGTCTGATTCGCCGAAGCTCGACGAATTACACAAATTGCTGGCCGGGCACGTGACGGTTACGGTGGGGCACTCGGGAGTCGGGAAGTCAACTTTGGTGAACGAGCTGGCACCGCATGCCGATCGAGCCACCGGCGTGGTCAACGAGGTTACCGGCCGCGGTCGGCACACGTCGTCTTCGGCGCGGGCTATCTCACTTGGTAACGGCTGGATTATCGACACCCCTGGCGTTCGCTCGTTTGGCCTGGGTCACATCGACCCCGACAACCTGGTAAAAAGCTTTTCCGACCTCTGGGAGGTAGCGCAAGGGTGCCCTCGCGATTGCAGCCACGAAGCCGACTCCCCCGATTGCGATTTAGACGTGGCAGTGGCCGATGGAACTCTAAGCGCGAGCCGAGTTGACTCACTTCGTCGGCTAATTGCGTCTTTGGCGGGTTAATCTGGTCTCGTGACTTATTCAGAAGACTTAGCGCTGGCACTGGAACTTGCCGACATCGCCGACTCCATTTCGCTGGCGAGATTTCGGGCTTTAGACCTGCACGTTGAAACCAAGCCAGATCGCAGCCCGGTCACCGATGCCGATAGGGCGGTGGAACTTGCTATCAAAGAAGTGCTCTCCGCTAAGCGAGCCGATGACGGAATCGTTGGCGAAGAATTCGGTATCTCCGGTTCCAGTAGTCGTAAGTGGATCATCGACCCAATCGATGGCACCGCAAATTACCTGCGTGGGGTTCCGGTTTGGGCCACGTTGATTGCACTTTCGGTTGATGGCAAGGCGGTGGTTTCCGTGGTTTCGGCCCCGGCGCTCGGTCGTCGCTGGTGGGCCGCTCCCGGTTTGTCAAAAACTTGCGATATCAATGGCTCGGTTCGAGACCTAAAGGTTAGTGCGATTAGCAGTCTTGAGAATGCCAGCCTGAGTTACAACAATTTGCAACTTTGGGATACCCATGGATTCCTGGATCGCTTGATTGCACTGAGCCGAAAGGTTTGGCGAACCCGGGCATATGGCGATTTCTACAGCTACATGCTGTTGGCGGAAGGTTCGGTAGATGTGGTAGCCGAGCACGATTTGAAGCTCTACGACATTGCCGCGCTGGTTCCAATCGTGGAGCAGGCCGGCGGGCAATTCACGGCGATTGACGGGCCGGTAAACGAGGAAACTTCCAGTGTTTTGGCTACCAATGGCAAATTACATGAAACGGTGAAAAGCTACCTAACATAGTGGCTTTAAGTCAATGCGGTGCTATTGTCTTAACAAACAATCAAACCTTTGACTGTGTAAGCGCACCTGGAGTTTTTCCGTGAATCAAGAAGAGACCGTTCTACCGCTGAGCGACTTCATCGACCTAGACCGATCCGGTCCAATTCCCCTTTACTTTCAGCTTTCTCAGCGAATCGAGAAGGCAATCACCGAGAATCGCCTATCGGCCGGTTCGCGACTCGAAAACGAAGTTTCTCTTGGCGAGCGCCTTGGACTAAGCCGTCCAACCGTGCGCCGAGCCATTCAAGAGCTGGTCGACAAGGGTCTTCTGGTTCGCCGTCGCGGTATCGGCACTCAGGTGGTTCACGGCCAGATCAATCGCAAGGTTGAACTAACCTCGCTGTTCGACGATTTGGTGAACTCTGGTCAAACGCCAACCTCAAAGGTGCTTGAGGTTCGCCGAACCACTGCCGACAAGACCATCGCCGGACACCTTGGTGTTCGTATCGGTTCCCCGGTGCTCCTGATTCGTCGTCTTCGTTTCGCCGAGAACGTGCCGGTTTCCATCCTGGAAAACTGGCTGCCAGAAGGCTACGTTGATCTGGCGGAAGAGAACTTCTCGACTCACGGCCTTTACCAACTTCTCAAAGCGCGCGGTGTGACCATGAAGGTTGCCAAGCAGCGAATTGGCGCTCGCAAAGCTAACCAGAGTGAGAGTGATTTGCTCATGGTGGAAAAGGGTTCCGCACTGCTAACCATGGAGCGCACGGCTTTCGACTCGAACGGTAAAGCTGTTGAGTGGGGTCACCACTGCTACCGCCCAGATCTTTACTCCTTCGAAATCACTCTGGTCGAAAAGTAACGAATCGGCTTTTTTAGGAACGTTCCAAGAAACTTTGTTCTAACATTGGACGGATAACCCT
>CAIJWY010000218.1 GCA_903824455.1 uncultured Micrococcales bacterium | reverse complement strand
CATATTCTTGAGTGATTTCTCCCAAGTCTTGAATTCAGTGGGGAACCCCTTCTTCAACACTTCGAGCATGATGTGAGCACCCGTTGAAGCGCCAGGAGAGGCTCCTAGAAGGCCGGCGATACTGCCGTCGGCTGATGAGACCACTTCGGTTCCGAATTGGAGGATTCCGCCCTTCTGGGCGTCTTTCTTGATTACCTGCGCGCGTTGGCCGGCAACGATCAATTCCCAGTCGTTTGGGTCGGCGTCTGGGATGAATTCTTGGAGTGAGGCAAACTTCTGGGTTTTGTTCTTGGTTACTTCTTTGACCAGGTATTTGATGAGACCGAAGTTGGTGAAGGCAACTGCAAGGTAGGGAATGATGTTTGCGAATCTAATCGACAGCGGGAGATCGAAGATCGAGCCGAACTTGAGAAACTTGAAGTTGAGGCCGGCGTAGGGGCCGAATAGGAGACTGGTTTCTCCGTCGACGACTCGGGTGTCGAGGTGAGGCACCGACATTGGGGGAGCGCCAAAGGCTGCTTGGCTATAGACCTTCGCCTGGTGTTGGTTTACGACCTTGGGGTTTGTGGTTTTTAGGAATGAGCCGGCAACCGGGAAGGTTCCATAACCCTTGGCTTCTTTGATTCCTGATTTTTGTAGAAGCTTTAGAGCGTAGCCACCAGCGCCGACGAAAACGAACTTGGCTGTCGCAGTTCCTTCGGCGTGCTTCACTGCCCAACCGTTGCTTGTTTTGTTTAGGTTCTTCACTTCGTTGCTGGTGAAGACGTCGACACCAGAAGTTTTGAGGTGCTTAATTAGCTGCGTTGTGATGGAGCCGAAGTCGACATCGGTGCCGGATTCAATTCTGGTTGCAGCGATCACGTCATCTTTGGAACGGCCGGTCGTGATCAGTGGGGTCCACTTCGCGATCTGCTTTGGATCGGTTGAGAATTCCATTCCTTCAAAAAGCGGTTGATTCTTGAGTGCTTCGAATCTGCGTAAAAGGTAGTCGACATCACTTGCGCCTCGCACGAATGTCATGTGAGGGGTTGAGTGGATGAAAGTTTTTGGGTCGCCAAGGATCTTCTTTTCAACGAGGTAAGACCAGAGCTGACGTGAGAGTTGGAACTGTTCGTTGATTTGGATTGCCTTCGACGGGTCTGGGAGTGAGCCATCTTTGGTATCCGGCATGTAATTCAGTTCGCAGAGAGCTGCGTGGCCAGTTCCAGCGTTATTCCAAGGGTTAGAACTTTCCATGGCAACGGCGTCGAGGCGTTCAAAAATTGCGATGGTCAGTTTGGGGGAAAGTTCTTTTAGAAGAGTTCCGAGTGTGGCACTCATGATGCCACCGCCAACTAATACGACGTCGTAGTTTTTGTTTGTGCTCACCACACTATTTTAGGCGGTGAAGATTAGGCGGGGAGCCCGCCACCGACCAACATGCCGATGCCGTAGGTCACGCTCATGGTTAGAAGTGAAACCAGAACGTTTCGGATAATCGCACGCAGGGGTTTTGCTCCGCCGATTTGGGCGGCCACAAAACCGGTTAGGGCAAGGCTCAAAATTACAGCGACAACGGTGAACGGAATTCTGAACTCCAGCCAAGGTGTGGCTGTGGCAGTGAGCAGAGGCAAAAGTGAACCGGCGGCAAAAGCAACGAACGATGAAATTGCTGCGGCACCTGGGCTCACGTGCTCGTCGTGAGAAATTCCTAACTCAGCTTCCGCATGAGCTTTGAGGGCGTCTTTGTTGGTTAGTTCTTGAGCCACGTCTTTGGCAAGTTTTGGGCTCATCCCTTTTTGTTCGTAGAACCAGGCGAGCTCGCGTAGTTCAGCTTCTGGGTTGTCTTTAAGTTCTTGCCGTTCTTTAGCAACCGCTGCCATTTCGGAATCTTTTTGGGCGCTCACTGAGGTGTATTCGCCACCCGCCATTGAAATTGATCCTGCAACTAGAGCCGCCACACCGGCAATAAAGATACCGTTGGCGTTTGCTCCTGCTCCTGCCACGCCAAAGATTAAGCCGGCTGTGGAAACGATGCCATCATTTGCTCCAAGAACACCGGCGCGGAGCCAGTTGAGTTTGTGAGCCATAGATGACTTTTGAAACTCTTCCGTGGAGAGAATCTGGCCTTCGATTTCGAAAGCGCTTTTGGTCTTTTTTACCATGAGTCAACTAAACCGCTAAAAATGGCAATACTCCACTAAGGCACGCCTTATCTGTGGCTGGCTAGAATGTTGAGATGAGCGAATTTAAGATTACTGTTGACGGCGTTGAGCGTGAAGTTCCGTCTGACACAACGGGTTTTAAGTTGTTCGAGTCGAAAACTATTGTGGCAATACGCGTGAATGGTGAGTTGCGAGACCTGGCTCATACCGTTGACAAGGGTGATCTTGTAGAGGGTGTTGAAATATCTTCGGCCGACGGCCTTAACATTCTTCGCCACTCGGCCGCACACGTTTTAGCTCAGGCTGTTCAGAACGTGAACCCTGAGGCGAAGTTGGGCATTGGTCCTCCAATCAAAGATGGTTTCTACTATGACTTCGACGTGGTCGAGCCATTTACGCCTGAAGATTTGCGGAAACTTGAAAAGGAAATGGACCGCATCATTCGTGCCGGTCAGCGTTTTGTTCGCAGGGTTTCCAATGATGCTGATGCTCGAATTGAATTGGCAAACGAACCATACAAGCTCGAGTTAATTGGCTTGAAAGGTAATGCCGATGCGGTTGGGGAAGGCTCCGCCGAGGTCGGTGCCGGTGAGCTCACCATTTACGACAACACCAACCCGCAAACCGGCGAGGTTATTTGGAAAGATCTTTGTCGAGGACCGCACCTACCGAATACCCGCATGATTGGAAATGCCTATTCACTGATGCGTTCGGCTGCCGCCTATTGGCGGGGTAGTGAAGCCAATAAGCAACTGCAGCGAATTTATGGAACCGCCTGGCCTAGCAAGGACGAACTGAAGGCACACCTGGAGCGATTAGAGGAAGCTGCTAAGCGCGATCACCGAAGGATAGGCGCGGAGCTCGACCTTTTTTCATTCCCTGAAGAAATCGGTTCTGGTCTTGCCGTCTTCCATCCCAAGGGTGGAGTCATTCGCCGGGTCATGGAAGATTACAGCCGAAAGCGTCACGAGGAAAACGGCTATGACTTTGTTTACACTCCGCACATAACCAAGTCGAATCTGTTCGAGATTTCGGGACACCTTGGTTGGTATGCCGACGGCATGTTCCCGCCAATGAAACTCGATGAAGAAGTCGATGAAAACGGTGTGGTTCGAAAACAGGGCCAGGATTACTACCTGAAACCGATGAACTGTCCGTTCCACATTTTGATTTACAAGAGCCAATCTCGGTCTTACCGTGATCTTCCGCTTCGCATGTTTGAGTTTGGTACCGTCTACCGCTATGAGAAGAGCGGCGTGGTTCACGGGCTTACTCGAGTGCGTGGGTTGACTCAAGACGACGCTCACCTGTTCGTGACTCAAGAAAATATGGAGCAGGAGCTCACCGATGTAATCTCTTTCGTTTTGGGATTGCTGCGCGATTACGGTTTGACCGACTTTTATCTTGAGCTTTCCACCCGCGAAGAAGGAAATCCAAAGTTTGTTGGTTCAGACGAGGTTTGGAATAGAGCTACCGAAACTCTTTCTAAGGTCGCCGCGGCAACCGGGTTGGAACTAATACCCGATCCGGGTGGGGCAGCCTTCTACGGTCCTAAGATTTCAGTTCAGGCTCGTGATGCAATTGGACGAACCTGGCAGATGTCAACCATCCAGCTGGATTTCAACCTTCCTGAACGATTTGATCTTGAATACGCGGCGGCCGATGGCGCACTCAAGCGTCCCGTGATGATCCACCGGGCACTATTTGGCTCAATCGAACGATTCTTCGGTGTTCTAACCGAGCACTACGCCGGTCACTTCCCGCCATGGTTGGCCCCGCTTCAGGTTGTGGGAATTCCAATCGCCGACGAGTTCAGCGAATATTTGCACGAGGTGGCTGGCTTACTTCGAAAGCAGGGTGTTCGAGTGCTGGTAGATGATTCCGACGACCGCATGCAGAAGAAGATTCGCACCCACACCAAAGACCGTGTTCCATTCATGGTTATCGCTGGGGAGGAAGACCGGTCGAACCGTGCCGTTTCATTCCGTTTCCGAGATGGAACGCAGGAAAACGGTATTCCTCTGGAAAAGGCATTGCAAAGAATTATCGATGCCATTGCCAATAAGGAACAGGTCTAATGACTAACGAGCGTATGGAAAGTTCAGCTGATTTCGCTGCAGCGCCAGACGCGTTTCAAAGGCTTTGGACGCCACACCGTTTGGTCTACATTCAAACTGGCCAACAGCCAAGTGATGACAAGTGCCCATTTTGTATTGCTCCAACCTTGAGCGACGAAGAAGCGCTAATTGTTCACCGCGGCCAGCATGCCTACGTTTTACTAAACCTTTTCCCTTACAACTCGGGTCACCTTCTGGTCTGCCCATACCGCCACTATTCAACCTACGATCAGGCCACAGCCGAGGAGGTTGCCGAAATCGGTGAACTTACTCAACAGGCGATGTTGGCACTGACCAAATCTTCGATGGCTCACGGATTCAACATCGGCATGAATCAAGGCGAGGTAGCTGGGGCTGGGATTGCCGGGCACCTCCACCAACACGTTGTGCCTCGCTGGAAGAACGATTCAAATTTCCTGCCAATCATTGCCGAGACGAAGGCGATGCCACTGCTTTTGAGTCAGGTTCGAAGCGAAATTGCTGCCGCCTGGAACTAATTTTTCGTAACAATTAGTCAGGCAGATGTTAGTCGGTTTAGACTTGATGATTATGAGCGATTTTTCTAAGCCAGAAGTTGGAACACCACTAATCAAGCGCGGCCTTGCCGAAATGCTTAAAGGTGGCGTCATTATGGACGTCGTCAACGTTGAACAGGCGAAAATCGCTGAAGATGCCGGGGCAGTGGCTGTCATGGCACTGGAACGAGTTCCTGCCGACATTCGCGCTGAGGGTGGCGTCTCACGCATGAGCGACCCAGACATGATCGATCAGATCATTGCAGCGGTATCAATTCCAGTTATGGCAAAAGCTCGAATCGGGCACTTTGTTGAGGCTCAGATCTTGGAGTCTTTGGGAGTCGATTACATCGACGAGTCTGAGGTTTTGAGCCCAGCCGATTACGCGAACCACATTGACAAGTGGAACTTCAAGGTTCCATTCGTTTGTGGAGCCACCAACCTTGGCGAAGCACTTCGCCGTATTACCGAGGGTGCCGCCATGATTCGCTCTAAGGGCGAAGCCGGCACCGGCGACGTTTCTGAGGCCATGAAGCACATTCGTACCATCTACGGCGAGATTCGAGCACTCTCGACCAGGTCTGACGACGAACTTTATGTTGCCGCCAAAGAACTACAGGCGCCTTACCAGTTGGTTTACGAAGTTGCCAAGACTGGAAAGCTTCCAGTTGTGATGTTCGTGGCCGGTGGAATTGCTACTCCTGCCGACGCCGCACTAATGATGCAGCTTGGCGCCGACGGCGTATTTGTTGGTTCCGGAATCTTCAAGTCTGGTGACCCAGTTGCCAGGGCCAAGGCAATTGTTAAGGCAACCACATTCTTCAACGATCCAGCGGTTTTGACCGAAGCTAGTCGTGGTCTGGGCGAGGCAATGGTTGGTATCAACGTTTCTGACCTACCAGCCCCTCACCGCTTGGCTGAACGCGGCTGGTAGTGACCAAACCCGTAGGTGTCCTCAGCCTGCAAGGTGACTTTCGCGAGCACTTGCAGGCTTTTGACCGTCTCGGCATCCCCGCTGTGCAACTGAAGGTTGCTAAGAAGCTCTCCGATGTTGCCGGTTTAGTTATCCCAGGGGGAGAATCAACCACCATCGCCAAGCTGTCGCGTATCTTCAACGTTTTGGAGCCGATCAGAGAGGCGATTCGAGAGGGATTACCGGTATTCGGAACCTGCGCGGGATTGATAATGCTGGCTGATGAGATTACCGATGGCATCGAAGATCAGGAAACCTTTGGTGGTTTAGACGTTGTTGTTCAACGTAACGCATTCGGGAATCAGTTGGATTCGTTTGAAATTGACCTACCGTTTACCGGCATCGACGGAACCATTCACGCCGCTTTCATTCGAGCCCCGTTAATTACCAAAGTTGGCGCTAAGGCGTCCGTGGTTGCTTCCTTGGAAGATGGACGCATTGTCGGGGTTCAGCAGGAACGGCGATTAGGCATTAGCTTCCATCCAGAACTCACCGATGAAGATCGCATTCACAGATACTTCTATGACGCACTTGTCTGCGCCTAAACAAATAGACTTGTTCTAAATCAAAGCATCTTCGGGAGAATCATGTCCGGCCACTCCAAATGGGCTACCACCAAGCATAAAAAAGCGGTAATCGACGGTCGTCGAGCCAAGCTATTCGCCAAACTCATAAAGAACATCGAAGTCGCCGCTCGTCTCGGCGGACCCGACCTCGAGGGTAATCCAACACTTTATGATGCAATCCAAAAGGGTCGCAAGGCGTCACTGCCAAACGACAACATTGAACGTGCATTAAAGCGCGGTTCCGGCGTCGGTGCCGATGCGGTTGAATACTCAACCATCATTTATGAGGCTTACGGGCCAAGCGGAATTGCCATCTTGATTGAATGTCTAACCGACAACAAGAATCGTGCCGCGGCTGAAGTTCGTCTGGCGGTTAAACAAAACGGTGGAACCATGGCCGACATCGGTTCGGTGAACTTCATGTTCAGCCGGAAGGGTGTGGTTACGGTAACCAAGAGCGCTTCGGCTTCGGAAGATGCTGTTTTAGATGCGGCTCTTGATGCTGGTATCGAAGACGTTGAAGATCGGGGAGAGCTCCTGGTTCTAACAACCGACCCATCAAACATGGTTGCCGTAAGAACCGCACTGCAGGCCGCGAGTATCGACTACGAGGCTGCCGATGTTGAGTTTGTTCCGTCGATGAACGTTCAGGTAGATGCGCCAACTGCCAGAAAAGTAATTTCGCTAATTGACTCACTCGAAGACCTAGACGATGTTCAGAACATCTACTCGAACTTTGATATGTCGCCTGAGGTTCTTGCCGAGATCGAGCAGGACTAATGAGCAGAGTGATTCTTGGAGTCGACCCAGGTCTCACTAGATGTGGTGTTGCAGTGCTCGCGGCTAAGTCGAGCCGGCAGATTGAGTTACTTCATGTTGACACTTTGAAAACCAGCGCAGATGTTGAGCTCTCGATTCGACTTGGTCTTATCGGCGACGGCATTGAGTCACTAATCAAGAAATACCGTCCGACGCAGATTGCCATCGAGAGAGTTTTCGCCCAATCCAATGTTCGCTCGGTCATGGGCGTAGCACAGATTTCTGGCGTTGTTCTCTACCTTGCTCGCAAATACGACATTCCGGTTCAAATGCACACCCCGAGCGAGGTTAAGGCAGCGGTCACTGGCTCGGGCAGAGCACAAAAAGCTCAAATCGGTTCGGCAGTTGCCAAGATACTGGGCTTGAGTGAAGCACCCAAGCCAGCCGACTCGGCCGATGCCATTGCCATTGCCATTTGTAATGCGTGGAAGAACGCGAGCCCAGGGGTTGGCTCTAAGGCCTCCACGCCCGCCCAATCCGCTTGGCTGGCTGCTGAGCGAGTTGCCTCTAGAAGACCTAAGGCTTAGTTAGCATTTACAGGTGATTGCTTCACTGCGCGGAAAAATTCAGTCTTCATCATTGAACTCTTTGGTGTTAGACGTTTCTGGCGTTGGTTACCTGGTGCAAGTCATTCCGTCACTTGCTCTGAATGCCGCTGTTGGCAACGAATGTTTTGTTCACACCGCCTTTGTGGTTCGCGAAGATGCCTTCACTATTTTTGGATTCGAAACCTTGGAAGAACTTGCGGCTTTTGATCTACTGAGATCGGTAACCGGAGTTGGCCCGAAATCGGCTCTCTCGATCATTCATCAACTCGGTGTTCAGGATCTAAGTGCAGCTGTCCTAAATGAAGATGACAGCGCCTTCAAGCAGGTAAGCGGAATCGGACCCAAGACCGCGAAACTAATCGTGGTTACTTTGGCTGGCAAAATTCAAGGTGGATCGGCGAGAGGTGCATCCTCTACCGATACCGATGTGGTTAGCGCTCTAACCGGCTTGGGTTACCAGCAAAAGGTTGCCGAGCAAGCGGTTGCGTCTGCTAAGAAAGATACTAAAGACGCTACCAAAGAGGCGCTCCTAAGAATCGCCCTGCAGAAGATCGGCAAAGGCTAATGGAAGACCTCCTTGCACCTGAGCCAGATGAAACTGAATTGGCTTTCGAAGCGGCCGTTCGCCCATCTAGTCTGGATGCCTTCGTTGGTCAAAAAAAGGTTCGAAAGCAGTTGGAGCTGGTTTTGGAATCGGCAAAACTTCGGGGAACGAACGCTGACCACATTTTGCTGGTAGGGCCTCCTGGACTGGGCAAAACCACTTTGGCACTAATTGTGTCTAATGAAACTG
>CAIJWY010000217.1 GCA_903824455.1 uncultured Micrococcales bacterium | reverse complement strand
GCCTAGGACACCGCCCTCTCACGGCGGCAGCACGGGTTCAAATCCCGTTGGGGTCACCATTCTCCCTTTCGACGCTTCGTGCTCGGAAGGGAGTTTGATTTTAAGCTCCGTAATCAAAACGAAATGAAAAATTTACCTGTAAATGGTGCGTTATGGGCGGTTACTGATTATTACCCGAATAGGCTGTAATCACCATCGGTCGGCAACGGTTGTCGATCGTAAATCAGGAGGAAAAAAGTGAACAAGATTTCACGCAACACCTTCAAGGGTCTAGCACTGGCAGCAGTTGCCACCCTTGCACTATCTGGCTGTACCCCGGCCAAGGTTGTACCATCTCTCGACTACACCGCTTGCGCAGTTTCTGATGAGGGAAGCTGGAACGACAAGTCATTCAACGAGTCTGTTATGGATGGTCTAAAGAAGTCGAAGACTGAACTAGGCGTAAAGATCGCCGATGCAGAGTCGAACTCTTCAGAAGACTTCGCACCAAACCTACAGGCTATGGTCGACGCCAAGTGTGACGTAATCTTCGCAGTTGGATTCAACCTAGTTGGTCCAGTTAACGAGTCAGCAAAGGCCAACCCAGACATGAACTTCGTAACCATCGATGGATGGTCTGAAGGCAACGCAAACCTAAAGTCGGTTGGCTACGCAATGTCTGAGTCGAGCTACCTAGCTGGTTACCTAGCTGCCGCTTACTCGAAGACCCACGTGGTTGGTACCTACGGTGGAATGAAGATTCCAGCCGTTACCGCATTCATGGACGGCTTCTACTACGGAGCTAAGGCATTCGAAGCTGCATCGGGAACCGCAACCACTGTTGTTGGTTGGGATGCTGTGAAGCAAGAAGGTGACTTCATGGGTGACTTCACTCCAAACAGCGGAGTTTCGAAGACCATTGCAGCGAACCAGGTTCAGGCAGGCGCTGACGTAATCATGCCTGTTGCTGGAGACCAGTTCGGTGCTGTTTCGGAAGCCATCAAGGAAGCCGGAGTTGACGGCGTCATGATCGGTGTCGACAAGGACATCGCCAAGACCTCGCCACAGTACGCAGACATGGTTCTAACTTCGGTTGAGAAGCGCATGACCAACGCTGTTTATGACATCATCAATGCTGCTGCGGTAGAGAAGACGGCTTACGCCGACTACCTAGGAAACCTAAAGAACGGTGGAACCGCACTGTCGGCTTTCGGCTCGTTCGATATGAAGGTTTCTGACGAGACCAAGGCTGCATTGAAGAAGCTTGAAGCAGGAATTATCGACGGTTCGATCAACCCTCTTCAGTAATTCTGAAAACGAAAGCCGCCGGGATGGAAACATCTCGGCGGCTTTCGCCATTTTTGCTACAAAGTTTCGGCTAGATTTAGGGTTAGACGGTGCAAAGATTTGCCCCGCGAAGGAGTTATTGAGCAATGAAGCTTGAGTTGCGCGGTGTTACCAAACGCTTTGGTTCCCTGATCGCAAATGACAACATCAACCTAGTGGTTGAAGCGGGCGAAATTCGCAGTCTCCTGGGTGAAAACGGTGCCGGCAAATCAACTTTGATGAATGTGCTCTACGGGCTCTATCAGGCCGACGGCGGAGAAATACTCTTAGACGGTAAGGTTCAAAACTTCAAAGGCCCAGGCGATGCCATGAACGCCGGTATCGGTATGGTTCACCAGCACTTCATGCTCATTCCTGTTTTCACCGTTGCCGAGAACGTGGTTTTGGGCAACGAACCGGTTAACGCAATTGGTGCTATGGATTTGGATACTGCCAGAGCTCGAGTAAAAGAGATCTCCGACCGCTTCGGTTTTAACGTTGACCCAGATGCACTGGTTCAAGACTTGCCGGTTGGTGTTCAGCAGCGTGTTGAAATCATCAAGGCACTAACTCGCAATGCCAAGGTTTTGGTGCTCGACGAGCCAACCGCGGTGCTTACGCCGCAGGAAACCGATGAGCTGATGGATATCATGCGCGATCTCGCTAAGTCGGGGACGTCGATCATCTTCATCACACACAAACTTCGCGAGGTGCAGTCGGTTGCCGACAAAATCACGGTAATCAGACAGGGCAAAGTCGTTGGCGAAGCTAGCCCCAAAGATTCGGCATCAAAGTTGGCTTCGCTAATGGTTGGTCGCGAAGTCGATTTGAGTGTGGACAAGGAAAAGCAGAAGAGCGGGGAAGTGGTTCTCTCGGTTAGTGACATGTCGGTGTTAGACGACCGAGACCAGCGAGCCGTTGACGGGGTTAGTTTTGAAGTTCACTCCGGCGAGATTTTGGCAATTGCCGGGGTTCAGGGAAATGGACAGACTGAGCTCGCCGAAGCGCTGCTAGGTCTGCGTCCAACCGTGAAAGGTAGCGGTTCAATTACTCTCGACGGCAAGTCGCTGAGCCACCTTTCAGTTCGCAAACATTTAGACGCCGGTATTGGCTATGTTCCGGAAGATCGCAAGAAAGATGGGCTGATCAGCCAGTTCAACATCGCCGAAAACTTTATGCTCAACGGTTCCTTCGG
>CAIJWY010000216.1 GCA_903824455.1 uncultured Micrococcales bacterium | reverse complement strand
TTATAGGGTTTAACGAAAAACCGCCACCCGAAGGTGACGGTCTTTCTATAAAACTAGATTTACCAGGATGACTTGGTGATACCTGGAAGCTCGCCCTTGTGAGCCATGTCGCGGAAGCGAACACGAGAAACACCGAACTTGCTTAGGAAACCACGTGGACGACCATCGATGGCGTCGCGTCCGCGAACGCGAACTGGCGAAGCGTTGCGTGGAAGCTTCTGTAGACCTAGACGAGCCTCTTCGCGCTGGGCGTCGGTGCTGTTTGGGTCAACTAGTGCTTTCTTTAGCGCTAGACGCTTTTCTGCGTAACGCTCAACGATTACTTTGCGCTTCTCGTTTTTAGCGATCTTGCTTTTCTTGGCCATGTGTTTAGCGCTCCTCGCGGAATTCAACGTGCTGACGAACGACAGGGTCGAACTTCTTTAGCACGATACGGTCTGGGTCGTTGCGGCGGTTCTTACGGGTTACATAGGTGTAACCGGTGCCGGCAGTCGACTTCAGTTTGATGATTGGACGAACGTCCTTGTCTTTCTTAGCCATTAGTCAATAGCTCCTTAGATCTTCTCGCCGCGGGCAAGTAGTGAGGCAACAACAGACTCGATACCGCGAGCGTCGATTACCTTGATGCCGCGAGCACTTAGCTGAAGGGTTACGTTGCGCTTAAGTGAAGGCACGAAGTAAGTCTTCTTCTGGATGTTTGGGTTGAAGCGACGCTTGGTCTTGTTCTGGGCGTGCGAAACCGCGTGACCAAACTGTGGCTTGGTCTCAGTCACCTGACAGTAGGCTGCCATTTCTTCTCCTCGTTAACAAGCCAGATGAAGCCCAGGATTTGGGTTTTGTTTTGGCTTGGGTACAAAAACTGTGCTGCTCGAAGCAACTAGGTAAGTCTAGGTGAGTTGCTACCGCTTAATCAAGTCCAGATTTCACTGAACACGAAGCGCAATCGCCAAAAATGTCGATGGTGTGACTTGGACGCACGAATCCATGCTCTTTGGCTACGTCATCGGCCCAGGCTTCAACCTTGTGGGCTTCGATCTCCACGGTTTTTCCGCATTTCCGGCAGATCAGGTGGTGATGATGGCTGGTTCCGCAGGCACGGTAGAGCAGTTCGCCGTCTTTGCTCTGCAGGCTGTCGGTTTCGCCTTGAAGAGCTAGGTCCGCGAGCGCTCGGTAAACAGTGGCCAACCCGATGGTTGAACCTTGGTTGCGGAGCACCTGGTGAAGGTCTTGAGCGGAGACGAATTCGGTGGCTTCGCCCAGTGCCGCGCGAACGGCGTCTTTCTGCCAGGTGTTTCGTTTCGCGGTCATCGGTTTTTCACCCAGGCGATTACTCGAGCAACCAGATAGATGAGGAAGGAGATGCTGGTGACATACGGACTGATCGGAAGGCTCGAACCTAAAGCCAGCAGGATTCCTCCGATTACCGAGACCATTGCAAAGGCAACTGAAAGTAGCGGAATCACTAGCGGTGATTTACTTACCCTCACCGCGGCGGCAGCCGGTGTTACCAAGAGGCTCAAGACCAGTAGGGCGCCGACCACCTGAATGCTGGCGGCCACGGCTAGACCGAGAATCACCATAAACAAAACCGATAGCGAGCGGGTTGCCACTCCTCTGGCAGCAGCCACCTCGGAATCGACAGAGGCAAAGGTGAGCGGGCGCCAAACAATAAGAAGTGTGACCACCACGATGGCGGAGATGACCGAAATAGACATTAGCTGAGGGTCGTCAACCGCCACAATCTGCCCGGTTAGTAGCCCGAACTTATTTGAGGCCCGTCCTTGGTAGAGGGAAAGCGCCAAGATTCCGAGTCCCAAACCGAACGGCATTAGAACTGCGGTGATTGAGTTTCGCTCCTTGGCTTTGGCTCCAAGGATTCCAATGACGATGGCGGCAACCAGAGAGCCGATGACCGAACCAAAGACCACGTTGCCACCGACCAGCAAAGTGATTGATGCTCCGGCAAAGCTGAGCTCCGAGATTCCGTGAACGGCGAACGACATATCGCGGTTGATCACAAACACACCCACGAGCCCGCCAACCACGGCAAGCATCGCTCCAACGATTAGCGAGTTGGTTACCAGCGGAAGAAGTTGATCGTAGTTCGAGAAGTCGAAAATCATGACCACTCCTCTTGATAGTGGTGATCGTGATTGTCGTGGGCGCCGAGCACCAGAATTCGTCCCTGGTTTCGAACCACGTCGATCGGAGTTCCATAAAGCGCACTCAGTGTTTTAGAGGTTAGAACTTCGTCGGGGGTTCCGATGCTGAACTTGCCATCGGCAAGGTAGAGCACGCGGTCGACCATGTTGAGAATCGGGTTCACATCGTGGGTAACAAAAAGCACAGCGGCGTTGTGTTCTTTGCTCTCTCGACTCAGCAACTCGGCAATGGCTGCCTGCTGGTTATAGTCCAGTGCGCTTAGGGGTTCGTCGGCCAAGATCAGGTCTGGCTCGGAGATAACCGCTTGACCAACCCGGAACCTTTGCAGCTCTCCACCCGACATCTCGCTGATTGGGTGATGCTGAAGTTCCTTGCCACCGATTGCCTCGATGATGTGATCAAACTGTGTACGAGCGGTTTTGCTTGCTGGCCAAAACCCGAAACGATGACCGTTTAGCCCAAGCCAAAGTAGGTCTTTACCGCGAATTGGCATCGTGGCTTCGGTTTGCCGCGACTGCGGCACGTAACCAACGCGGCGTGAGCCGCGGCGAATTTTTTTGGAATTTAGCTCAATCGAACCGGCACTTAGCGGCAATTGACCAAGGATGGCTTTGAGAAGACTCGACTTACCGGAACCATTGGCGCCCAGAATGGCGATGAATTCGTTTTGCTTAACGTCAAGGTTTAGGTTTTCCCAAATCACTCGACCGTCAAGTTCGAGTTTTGCGTTTTTGATTTCGAGAACGGGCCCGCTCATCGCTCAATCACTGTCTTTATTGCAGAGTCGAGCATCTCGAAGTATCCGCCGTCATAGGCAAGGGTCTCCGGATCCTGAATGAGGAGCTCACCAAATCCAAAAATCGGAATGTCCAAATTGACATCAATCAGGGTCACCATTTGTGGGGTCTGGGTGTTGCTATTGAGAAAAATTGCACCGACTCCGCCTCGCTTTATAAGATCGATTGCTTCCTTCATCACCGATGGCGGAACGTCTCGGTCTTCTTCAACAGCCTCACTGAATTCTTTTGGTGTGGCATCGATGTAACCAGCATCCTCAACTAAATAGGCCGCAAGTGGTTCGGTTAGGAAAACTGAAAGTTGCTCCATTGAGACATACGCGGTCATAAGCATGGCTTTGTTTCGATCTAGTTTTGTTTTGCGCTCTGCGATTTTTTCACGGAAATCGGCAACGCTGGCTTCGACTTCTTCGAATTTTGATTTGTCGACGGATTCAATTGCGGCTCCAATCACAGCAGCCACATCACCAACCTGGTCAACGTCATACCAAATGTGTTCATTGCGAGATGGGTCGTCGCCCGAAGCCATTACGGCGTCGATGGTGATTGCCGGTGTTGGATCGGCGTCGATTGCCTGCTGCATGAAGTCGTCGTAGCCACCGCCGTTCATGATCACGATATCGGCGTTGTTGATAAGCAGTTGATCGCGAGCGGTGAGCTCGTAGGAGTGAGGGTCTTGGTTGGTGTTGTGGATGATGGCGTCGACGGTTGCAAGGTCTCCGGCGACCAGGTTCGCTACCGAACCCCAAACGTTGGTGCTGGCCACAATCTTGATTGGGCCGCTGCCAGCAGACCAGCCTTCTGGCTTAGTGGCGCTGCAGCCGCTAAGGGCAAGAAGGGCGGCGGCGGCAAGTGCGAAGATGCGAAGTGTTTTCACACTCTAAAACTACTTCTTATTGAGAATGGTTGTCAATAAATCTTTTGAAGAAAAGTGCTGCGATTGCGGCACTTAGGGCAAATGCAGGGATAACCGCTTTAATTGCTTGCGTCAGAAGAAAATTCAAAAGTGATTGGTTGATTCTCAAAACATCCAGTCCCGCACTTATGAGAATCGAACCCACTAAAACCACGGCCCAGTTTCTGCAAAGACGGCGCACACTGGACATTAGCTCCAGCTTTGGAGCTTGAAAACTTGTCAAGTGTTTTCTAGCTGTGAGAAAAACCGCTATTGCTGTCAGACCTAAATTAGGGCTAATTGCAAAAGTAGTTACCGTCCACATGAGAGTACTCAGAATCACCGCCACCGAATTCGATTGCTCCCATAAATGAACGCCGGACAAAAAAGCCAAGCTTAGCCATCCAAGGCAACAGGCGATAAAGTAGGCGAATGTAACGAGGGCACTTGGGCTCAAGCCATTTGCTTTCATTGGATTGCACCGGTCTTGGTGACCGGGTCCTCGCAGTAGGTTAGTGGAATCAAACAATGGAAACCAACGTTTTCGTATCGGTAGATAGTAGTCCAGGTCGACGAGTTCGAATCCCGAACATAAAATTCGTGGTTGGGAACCTTCTGCACCTGTCCCGAAACTGTGTAACTTCCTGTGCGCATTGCGCTGATGGTCAAATCGTAGAAGATTCCCTTAGAAATACAGAGCGGGTTTCCGATGTCGTGCTTGAGACGTGCGGTCATTTTGGTGGCACTCGGCGACCCAACCAAAGTCACAGACATCCCGCTAGTCGAGGCAGTAGCACTTGGCCCGCTCAACAGGGCTCCTGTAACTGCATTGAAATAAACAACACGAGTAGGGCCCACATACTTTGACACTGAATTCACCGTTAAGTTCAGCCAGTCGAACTTGAAATCTAGAGCGGTTTTATTCTGGGTTGACCCTGCCGAGAAGCCCCTGTTATCTCCAGTGAAATAACTGCCATAGCCTGCTTTGTCAGGAGCACCTGGGCAGAAGATGTCGGTTGGAACGGGTACGTAGGCTTCAGAAATAAAGGTCTGATACCTAAATCTTGTATAGGTTGCAGGGTCTGGTGCAATTATCAGCAGGGTGGGTGAGGTGACCAAGACAGCTGAAGTAATCGCACTGTATCCATTGGGGTCAGCTGCGGACACTTTGTTTTCCTCGAGCCGCTGATACACAAACTCATGCTCAACAAAAGGATCTAAATCGAAACGCATCGTGTTTCCATTAGTAGGCACTGCTTTTTGATTAACACCGTCTACCCAGATTTCACCACTTTTAAAATCAGACGAAGCAGTGTAAACAAATTCGCGATCATTGCTGACGACGCTAAAGTTCTGCTCGGTTTCTGGAATTTCCGTAGAAGTGATGAAGCGGGTTTTCCCGTCTGGAGACTTATGGGTAAAAGTTTTGCCATCAAATTCGGGAAGGACTGCTACGGTTTCGGAAAACTCTCGGCTGCTAAGTTTGACCTCCTGGTTGAGTGATTGAACTTGAACATCGTTGGCGGGGCCTCTCTCCTCAGCCATTGCTGGACTTACTCCCAAGCAGATTGCGATGGTTGCTGACATAACTACGTGAATTTTCACGAATCCCCCTTGTGTCTGACTTTTTCCCTAATCGAGAAGAAGTGCCGGCTCTTCGATGACCGAAGCAACGTCTTGGACGAAACGTGAGGCAACGTCGCCGTCGACGACTCGGTGGTCGAAGGTGGCGCCGATGGTGGTTACCTGGCGAACCTGAATTTCGTTGTTGACTACCCAAGGCTTCGGGCGGATCGAACCGAGGGCCACGATGGCAACTTCGCCAGGGTTCAGAATCGGGGTTCCGGTGTCAACGCCGAAGACACCGATATTGGTGATGGTGATGGTTCCATCTTTCATGTCAGCTGGGCTGGTCTTGCCTTCGCGAGCGGTAGCGGCGAGCTGCTCGATGGCTTGGGCGAGCTCTAGCATCGACATCTGGTCGGCGTCTTTGATGTTTGGAACGATGAGGCCGCGTGGGGTTGCTGCCGCGATTCCGAAGTTCACAAAGTTGTGAACGATGATTTCTTCGGCAGTGAAAGTTGCGTTCACCATTGGGTTGCGGCGAACCGCCCACATCATGGCTTTCGCCATAATCAAAAGCGGGGTCACCTTGGTGCCGGCAAAATCGGTAGAAACCTTGAGGCGCTTCACGTATTCCATGGTTCTGGTGGCATCGACATCCACGAAGATGCTCACGTGAGGCGCGGTGAAAGCAGACGAAACCATGGCGTTGGCGATTGCCTTGCGAACACCCTTAACCGGGATGCGTTCTTCTCTGGCTGTTGGAGCGGCCGGGGTGGAAAGGTTTCGGAAAACGCTGGCCTGCTGAGCCATGCCCATCACGTCTTCGCGAGTGATGTCGCCGTTGAGGCCAGTTGGGGTTACTTTGCTGAGGTCAACGCCGAGGTCGGCGGCAAGCTTGCGAATCGGCGGTTTTGCCAACACTTGAGTTTCCGGGTGAGTAGGCACGGCTAGGTGACCTGGAACGACCGAGATCGATGAGGTGTTGGTTCCGAGCGAAGTTGCCGCGCGCTTGCGACGAACCGGACCATTCGGGTCGGCAACGCCGTAGCCAACCAGGTTGGGGGTGCGCTCTTCGGCTGCGGCTGCAGTGGAAGCAACATCGGCTACTGCCTGGTGAACCGCGGCAGCGGTTTCGGCTTGGGCCACGGTTGCACCAACCGCGTCGTCGGCAACCGTTGCTGAAATAAGTGGCTTGCCAACCTCAACGGTGTCGCCTTCGGCGGCCATTAGTTCGGAAATAACTCCGGCAAAAGGGCAAGGAAGCTCAACCAAAGACTTGGCGGTTTCAATTTCAACGATTACCTGGTTCACCGAAACGGTGTCGCCAGGCTTCACCTTCCAGGAAACAATTTCGGCTTCGGTTAGACCTTCGCCAACGTCTGGCAAATTGAAATACGCAATCTTGCTCATTAGTAGGCCCTCGATCTGTCAACGGCTTCCAGGATGCGGTCGGCATCTGGAAGGAAGATTTCTTCAAGTTTTGCCGCCGGATAAGGAATATCAAAACCGCCAACTCGAATAACCGGAGCCTGAAGGTGATAGAAACATTCCTCGGTGATTCGCGCGGATAGTTCGCTGGCAATAGAGAACGAGTTAGGAGCTTCCGAAACGGTGACCAGGCGACCGGTCTTCTTAACCGATTCGATGATTGGAGGGAAGTCGATCGGGGAAATTGAGCGAAGGTCGATAACTTCGATGCTGACACCTTCGGCAGCGGCAACTTCGGCGGCCAGGAGAGAGGTGTGAACCATCGGTCCGTAGGTGACTATGGTTACGTCATTGCCTTCTCGAAGGATTTTGGCTGAGTGAAGATCCTGCGGAGGCCCGTCTAGGTCAACCTGACCTTTTTGCCAATAGCGTCGCTTTGGTTCGAAGAAAATCACCGGATCGTTGCTTCGAATTGCTTGCTGAATCATCCAGTAGGCGTCGTTGGCATTGCTAGGTGTGACCACTCGAAGACCCGGGGTGTGAGCGAAGTAAGCCTCTGGGCTTTCGCTGTGATGCTCGATCGCGCCGATGCCACCGCCGAAAGGAACACGGATTACCACCGGCATTGCCTGGTGACCTTCGGAACGGTTCTGCATTTTGGCCAGCTGAGTGGTGATCTGATCGAACGCGGGGAAGATGAATCCCTCAAACTGAATTTCGGCAACCGGACGATAGCCGCGCATTGCCAAACCGATTGCGGTACCAACGATTCCCGACTCGGCAATTGGCGAGTTGAAAATGCGGGTGTCGCCGAATTCGGCGTGAATGCCCTCGGTTACGCGGAACACGCCACCGAGTTGGGCAACATCCTGGCCGAAAACCAAAACCTTGGCGTCATCGCTCAAGGCCTTGCGAAGGCCGGCATTGATGGCTTTGGCGATTGCCATTTCTTCAAAGTTACCCACTAGTTTTCGCCGCCGAACGAAGCTTCGTAGCGCTTAAGCCAATCCAGTTGCTCATCGATGCGAGGGTGAGGTTCCGAGTAGACATGCTTAAACATGTCTTCCATCTCCGGAGCCTGCAAGGCGAAAGTGCCTTCCCGAATTTCGGTGGCCAACTGCTCGCCGGCCTGAGCCACTTCTTCAAAGAAGTCGTCGCCGATTCCCTGGCGGCGAAGGAAAATCTCGAGCCGCTTGAGCGGGTCGCGAGCCACCCAGTAGGCCACCTCTTCATCGGTGCGGTACTTGGTTGGGTCATCCGATGTGGTGTGAGCGCCGATTCGGTAGGTTAGCGCTTCGATCAGTGACGGGCCGGCGCCTTCTCGCGCGTCGTCCATGTGCTTGGCCGTAACCGCGTAGCTGGCCAAAACGTCGTTGCCATCGATGCGGATACCTGGCACTCCAAAACCGGCGCCGCGCTGATAAAGCGGAACTCGAGTTTGACTTGCGGTTGGCGATGAAATCGCCCACTGGTTGTTCTGGCAGAAGAACACAATTGGGCTCTGAGTGTTGGCGGCGAATAGCAAAGATTCGGAGATGTCGCCTTCGGCAGTTGCGCCGTCACCGAAGTAGCTGATTACCGCGAGGTTTTCTTCTTTATTAGATGTTGCAACTTTGCCGTCGAATTTAACTCCCATGGCATAACCGGTGGCGTGAAGCACCTGGCTGCCAAGAACAATTGCGTATAGGTGAAAGCGAGTTTCCTCGGGGTTCCAGCCTCCGTGGTTAACTCCGCGAAACATTTTGAGCAGCGACATCAGTTCGATGCCGTGGGTGATCGCAACTCCGTGCTCGCGATAGCTAGGGAAAATGTGATCGTTCTTGCCAACGCCGTAGCCCGAACCGATTTGCGCGGCCTCTTGCCCGATTGCCGGCGCCCAAAGGCCAAGCTGACCTTGACGTTGCAAAGCGGTGGCCTCGTTGTCGAACCGACGGCAGCGAGCCATGTCTCGATAGAACTTTAAGAAGTCTTCTTCGGTTAGGCGCTCAATGTACTTGCCGTATTCGGCGTAGTTCTTTGGTACAGAAAACTCGCCCTCTGGGGAGAGTAATTGCACCATTGGAACGCTGGCATTTTCATTCATCCTCTCCAATTTAGTTTGGTTCGCTGGCACAATCTACTTATGAAGCGTTTTCTCGTTGGCACTGTCATCAATTGTTTGGGGCTTTGGTTGGTCACTTTGGTGATTCCGGCCATCAAAATTGCCCCCTGGGGTGGCGAAACCACTTGGAATCTAGTGGCCTCTTTCGTATTTGTCGGGATGATTTTCGGTCTGGTAACCGCAATCGTTGCGCCGGTAATTAAAGTTTTGGCTTTCCCGCTATACATCCTCACCTTTGGGCTGATTTCGGTTCTCATCAATGGTGCGATGTTGCTTTTGGTGGCGTGGCTTAGCTCGGCAATCAAAGCCGGGGTGTTCTCAATCGACGGGGCTTCGCTTTCCGGTGTGGAATCGGCGGCTTTCGGTTGGGCAATTCTCGGTGCGTTGATCATGAGCATCTTCACCTTCTTCGCCCGTGCCGCATTCAAGGCTATGAAGCTGCTTTAAGCGGCTGATACTCACGAACGGCTAGGGCCTCAGCGCCCTCAATGGTGCCGAGAATTTTGCTTCTGATTCGAACGAGACCTGAGTCGCTGGAACCATCAACTAATGCAGCGGTATCGGCGTAAGCGTTAATGTCGTGAGCCTGAATCACTGTTTTCCCGGGTTCGATTTCCCAGTGACGAGTTGCGGTGGCCCAGTTTTCGGTGAGTGGGTTGGTCGCACCCGCGAGCGCTGGAACCACGTCGTTGCTGTGTTCCACAGATAGCACCGGTAAATCAGGGGAGAACTTGGCATCGGCGACGGGTGCACCTATGGTTATTAGCCCGACCACATTGCTGTTTTCTTCGGCCATTTGGGCGGCCACCATTCCCCCTTGCGAGTAACCCACCAAGATCAACCGGTCACCTGATTTAGCGCCGTAGGCGTTTAAAGCCGCGTTAGCGGCTCGGCTCGAATTTGTATTTTGGGAATCTCCAATTAGCTCTAAATCGCTTCTCAAATCGAAGGCGCTCCTGCCTCCGACCGGCGACCAGTTTGCAGTTCCTGGGAGGTAGACCAACAGCACCCGACCGCTTTTAGATTGGTAACCCTCGATTCGGATGTTTCCCGAATCGTTGTTTAGACGATGAGTTATCGCAGCGACGGTTGTTGGTCTTGGCAATTGGGGAGCGGGTACCTGACCGGCGAGCACTCGCTCGCTCGGTATTACCTGCGCTAGCAGGTCGAATTTTTCTAGCGGTAACTGGCCGGTCGCGGCCCGAACCACCTGGGCGCTGAAGTTGGTGTTGGAGAAACCAGCCGCAACGGTAGCTGCCCCTAGCGCTACCCAGGCTTCTTTGGGGATCAACCTGGTGAGCCAGGCGTTGTTGTGGATGGTTTCGGCTAGGGCGCTTAGTTGGTGAGCTACCCTGGCATCGGCGGTGAAATAACTCTCCGATGCCACAAAACAGCCGTACCTTTGCAAGCCGAGCCGAATCAAAGTTTCCGGGAGCATGGCATCAAGTTGAAGGTGATGAATCAGTCCGTTCAATTGGGCCAAAGGTTGTAATTCGTCTAGTAGACGCCGTTGCACCAAACCCAGGTCGGAGGTTATTCGCTCAATTTCACTTCGCGTAGCAACAACGGATGTCTCTCCCCCGTAACTCAGTAACCCGCTCAAAGTGAAATCCTGGGCAATACCAATAGGTTCTGTTGAAGTGTTAGCAGTTCTAGTTGAAGTTTAGAAATTTGTAATTCCAAAGCCCTCGATGCCGATGAAGACCAAAGAGTTGGGTTCGGTTTCGCCTGTTCGAGATGAGCAATCAGCTCGTGAAGTAAAGAATTGACGTCGTGCATGGCAATAAGGGTTTCAAATGTTCGAGCCTCAAAACACTCGCTAAGCCGTTCTGTGGATAACAGGTAAGGCAAAATAGTAGTGTGAGCAATCTTTCGGTTCAACCGCTATCCCCGCTTGATGGGCGTTACCGCTCCGTAGTTTCGGAACTTGGCGAGTACCTATCCGAAGCCGGCCTAAATCGCGCCCGCATCCACGTTGAAATTGAATGGCTGATCCAGCTGGCAAATCGAGGTGTTCTCGAAACTGCGACTCCACTTCTTGAAGCTCAGGTTGCCGAACTTCGCAAAGTTGTTACAGACTTTTCCGACGCCGACGTGGCCGAGTTGGCTAATACCGAAGCCACCACCAAACACGACGTGAAGGCTGTCGAGTATTTTGTTCGAGCCCGCCTTGAGAAGCTCAACCGAAAAGACCTGCTTGAGCTAACTCACTTCGGTTGCACCAGCGAAGACATCAACAACCTGAGTTATGCAATTACCGTTCGCGATGCCGTGAACAATGTTTGGCTGCCAAAAGCCCATGCACTTTTAGAAAAGCTTCGCGAACTCAGCGACAAATACGTTGACTCGGCGATGCTGGCCAGAACCCACGGGCAGCCAGCCACCCCAACCACGATGGGTAAAGAACTTGCGGTATTTGTTCACCGACTTACTCGCCAACTCGACCGAATTTCCAGCGCGGAATACTTCGGCAAGTTCTCCGGAGCGACCGGAACTTTCTCGGCCCACGTTTTGGCAGCGCCAGAGGTCGACTGGATTAAGCAGTCACAAGATTTCGTGAGCGGACTAGGCCTCACCTGGAACCCGCTTACCACCCAGATTGAAAGCCACGACTGGCAAGCCGAGCTTTATTCTTCGATTGCCCTGTTCAACCGAATCCTCCACAACCTCTGCACCGATGTTTGGAGCTACATTTCGGTTGGCTACTTCAAGCAGATTCCTCAGGCCGGAGCAACCGGTTCTTCGACCATGCCCCACAAGATCAATCCGATTCGTTTCGAAAACGCTGAATCGAACCTCGAACTTTCCAACGCCATCCTGGATTCGATCGGCGCAACTCTGGTTACCAGCCGTTTGCAGCGAGATCTAACCGACTCTTCAACCCAGCGCAACATTGGTCTTGGTTTCGGTCACAGCCTGTTGGCGCTGGATAACGTA
>CAIJWY010000215.1 GCA_903824455.1 uncultured Micrococcales bacterium | reverse complement strand
GGCTAAAGCAAGCAACTAAAGCTTTGTCGACCTGCGTCGATTATCAATAATCAACATCAGCGCTAAGAGCGCTCCCGCAACTGCACAGGCCGGGTCGAAGACCCAACCGCCAGACATTGTTAGTGTTTTGGCAGAGGAAAGCGGAACATCGGCCACGAGAAAAGTTTCCACATAGGCTCCGCTGGTTGCCAGAATTTCACCCTTTGGCCCAAAAATCGCCGACGGGCCAACCGTCGAAATATTTACTAGCGAGCGACCGGTCTCGATTGCCCGCAATCTGGCAATCGCCAGTTGCTGAACGCTCTCGTCACTGCGGCCAAAATCGGCGTTGTTGGTCTGAGCAATAATTACTCTGGCACCTTGATCGACCAGTTCCTTTGGCAACTCGTCAATCGCTTCTTCGAAGCAAATTAGGATGCCAGTCTTGGTCTTATCAACTTCGAAAATTCCATCGCGAGTTCCAAAGGTGTAACCACGGTAAATCATTCCGATCAGGTCTGGAGCGATTTGGTAAAAGAATTCGCGATCCGGCACATATTCACCGAATGGCACCGGCCGTTTCTTGTCGTATTGATCGACCTCTCCCCTACCAGGCAGCCAAAGCTTCGAACTGTTAAAGATGTCCTGGCCGCTGCTGGTGATGGTTCCGAAAATCAGTGGTTTTGCCAATTGGTTATCGATCAAGTTTTGGAGCGCAGAGGCTACCTCTGGGTAGTCATCTGGGTTCAAATCGCTAGCGTTTTCCGGCCAAACCACAAGGTCGAAGCGCTCCCCGCTCTCCAGCAGTTTCTTCGTGGCGGACAGGTGATTCATGAGGATAGTTCCACGTTCCTCATTTGAGAAAAGTCCAGCGTTGGCGTTACCTTGGATGCCTGCAATTCTCATACTTCCGTCGGTGGCTACTGGAGCGAGTGACGTTACTATCGGGACAAGAAAAGACAACCCGATGGCCGCTCCGGTGAGAACCCAGGAACGGCGGCCGTGTTTTCTAAGAGTTTCGTATGAGAACACGGTCAGTGCCACAATGATGAACGAAAGAATTCCAAACCCACCTATTGCCACCCAAAATGCCAGCGGGGAGTTCGACTGTGACATGGCCACTCGGCTCCAAGGAAATCCTCCGTAAGGGAAATGTGTAGCAACCCATTCGCGCGCGTTCCAGATTGTGGCAACAGTTAGAGCCAAAACCCAAGGGGATGCAAATTTCTTCGAAGCCAAAGCGATGAATCCAGCACCAAAAGCAAAAATTACCGCTTCGAGCGCGGCTAGCCCAACCAGCGGTCTTGGGCCGAGGTACTGACTAATCCAATAGATCTGAGCTACGTAGTAGGCACCTCCGCCAACGATTCCGACCAGAAACGCTCGCCAGAAACCTAATCCCCTCACCGAAAGGTAGAGACCGAGAACGCTGATGAAGATTGCCGGCCAGATTGCTGGCGACGGATAGGCAAAGTAGGAAACCAGCCCGCTAGCCAGCGCCAACAGGGAACGCCTAAACATAGTAAGAGTAAGCAACAATCCCTCTTTTCATGCGATCGATAGCTTCGTTTGCGGTGGTGGACAAGCGATCGTTAGCTGCCCGAGATAACTGTTCCAGCAGGTCAATTATCTGTTTCGAGAGTCGAATAAAGTCGCCAACCAGCAGATCGCTATCGAAAAGCACGCTGTCTAGCGTTGCCCCACTAACCCATCGATGAACGGCGAAACTCACTCCAGGATCAAGTGGCTCGCTACCCTTAAGTTTGTGCTTCTTGGCTGCCGATTCAATGGTTACCCAGAGATCATCGGTTTGGTGCAGCACATCAAGAAACTTTCCCTTTGGAAGTTTTGGCTGCTGGTGTTCGTCGTCGCGCCTCGACTCAAACACCAGGGTGGCTACGATTGCCGACAACGTTGCCGCATCGAGTTGATCCCAGATGCCAGCCCTTAGGCTTTCGGCAACCAGTAGATCTCGTTCTCCGTAGATCATGGCTAAGCGCGTGCCAGCGTCGGTTACTTCTAACTCACCCTGAGAGTCACGGGTCAGATAATCAAACATCACTAGAACTTCGCAAATTCGGTCAAAGGTCTTAGCAACCTGATTGGTGCGCGACTCAATCTGGTCAATCACGGCATCGGTTTCGCGGCGCAACTTCCACCAGCGCTCTCCCCACCTGGCGTGGCTTTCGCGTTCCGGGCAACGGTGGCAAGGGTGACCTTTTAGAGAGTGCTTCGTCTGCGCCAACTTCTTTTCGAGTTCATTGCGACCAGGTAGTTGGCGGAGGTCGTTTGCCTTGCGATCTCTAGGCCTGGTTTGGCTCAAGTCTCGTTCGAGGTCTGAAATTTCACGTCTGAGGCGGGCATATCCGGTGAAGTCACCAAGATGGCAGTTCATTGACTTTTCATAGCCACTGAGTGAAACCTCGCGGTCGCGAATTGTTCGAGCCAGGTGCACTACCGAACGGTCTGCCTGGAACTGGGCAAACGAGGTTTCGAGTACCTCTCGTGCCCGCACTCGAGTGAAAGCCGTGATCAGATTGACCGCCATGTTGAATGTTGGACGGAATGAGCTGATCAACGGGTAGAGGCGCTTTGAGGCCAAGCCAGCCACATTGGCAGGGTCCAGATTTGCTGCCCACTGGATCACCGAGTGACCCTGTGGGTCGATGCCGCGGCGACCGGCTCGACCGGTGAGTTGAGTGAACTCTCCAGGAGTTATCTGCACGCGACCTTCGCCGTTGTATTTATCTAGGCGGTCGAGAACCACGGTTCTGGCTGGCATGTTTATACCCAGAGCAAGAGTTTCGGTGGCAAAAACCACTTTGACCAACCGGCGCAGAAACAGTTCTTCAACAATTTCCTTAAATGCGGGAAGCATGCCAGCATGGTGAGCCGCCACTCCCCTCTCTAAACTAGCCAGCCAGTCGAAATAGCCGAGCGTCGACAAGTCTTCGTCGGCTATCGAGCGGCATCGCTCTTCAACGATTTCCCGAATCAGAACCCGATCTGCGCTCGTGGTTAGGCCTAGATCCGAGTATTGGCATGACTTGACCGCCGCATCACATCCAGCCCTGGAGAAAATGAAGAAGATAGCCGGTAGTAAATCGGCGTCTCGAAGCAGCGCAATTGTTTCTGGCTTCGATATCTTCGGAATCTTTGGTTCGTTTTGATAGCTGCCCCGGTGTTTGCCCGGCCGACTACTGCGAATTGCCGGGGAACGAAGCTTGGCGTTGTGTTTTGTTGTCAGCTCCGGATTTACCCGATTTTGATCGCCAGTGCCTTGAAAGAGATCGATAAGTTCATTTCCAAAAAGAACATGTTGGTTTAGGGGAACCGGACGCTTTTCAGACACGATGATGCTGGTGGAACCTCGAACCTCGTCTAACCATGCTCCAAACTCTTCGGCGTTGGAAACCGTTGCGCTGAGTGAAACCAACTTCACATCACGAGGTAGATGAAGGATCACTTCTTCCCAAACAGCCCCGCGGAATCGGTCGGCCAGGTAGTGCACTTCGTCCATAATTACAAACCCGAGATTCATCAGATTCAACGAATTCGCATAGATCATATTTCGCAAAACCTCAGTGGTCATCACCACGATGTCCGCTCCTGAGTTGGTGTTGTTATCTCCAGTCAGAATTCCAACTCTCGATTCGCCGTATCGCTCGCAGAGCTCCTGATACTTCTGATTACTCAGCGCCTTTATCGGCGTGGTGTAAAACACCTTTTGTTCTTTGGCCAGAGCAAGGTGAATTGCGAACTCACCGATCACAGTCTTTCCAGCTCCGGTCGGAGCCGCAACCAGTACGCCGTTTCCTAGCGCCAGAGCGCGACAAGCCTCTTCTTGGAATTCATCCAGTGGGAATTTGAGAAGTTTTACGAAATCTTCAACCTCGGCTGATTTACTGCGTTTTTTGGCGGCTTGGTAGCGTTCGGAAGGGCTTGGCTCTTTACTCATCGGTAACCGCGTCGGAAACATTACGATTGCGCTTTCGGTCGAACAGCATGGCGATGAGAGCTGCCAGTAGGTAAAGAAGAATCAATGGAATGGCAAGTAGCAACATCGACATGGGGTCGCTAACCGGAGTTGCTAGGGCGGCAACAACCGCGGCGAAGAAGACTGCGAGTCGCCACCCCTTAATGATTGATTTGGCGGTTAGAACTCCCAGGTAGTTCAAGAGCAACAACAACGCTGGTAACACCAAGGCAACTCCGAATACCAGAAGCACTCGCAGAGCGAAGAGAATGTAGTCGTTGGCGTTAATAATGGCCGCCGAACCCTGTGGGGTGAAGGAAAGCAAGCTTTTCACGAAACTGGGAATCAAAACCCAAGCTATGTAGCAGCCGGTTAGGAATAGTGGAGTCGAGATAGCCACGAACACAATGGAAACCCGCCTGGTCTTCAGATCTAAAGCTGGCGACACATAAGCCCAGAGGTTGTAAAGCCAAAATGGGCTGGCCATTATGAAACCTAGGAAAAGTGACACCTGCAGGCGCAAATCAAAAGGCGCCGATACCGAACCAAAATTTATGATTGCGCTGATTCCAGGAGTTGCCGATAGCTCCTTGAAGGGTGCTTGCAGTATCGAGAAGACGGGATCAAACAAAAACCACCCACCGATGGCTGCTGTGAATATGAAAAGTGCCGACCAGTAAAGGCGGTTTCTAAGTTCGCGAAGATGACCGCCGAGGTTCATCCTTCGGTCAGGATTCCTCTTTGCCATTACTTATCGGAAGACGGGTCTTCCTTGGCCTTATCCTTCTTGTCGTCGGAGCGCTCATCTCCCATGGTCTTCATTTCCTTGCGGAAAATGCGCATCGATTCACCAAGGCTTTTTGCCAGACCGGGTAGTTTTGGGGCTCCCCAAAGAAGAACAGCTAGTAGCAGCACAATCCAGATAACTGGACTTTCGAATAGTTTGGCCATAGTTATTTCCTTTTGTTCAACTGCGAATTTTTTAGTCTTGATAACAGCCTACGCTGTTTGTCTTCTTGCTTCTTTAAGCGGGCTTTTAGTAGTGCTTTCCTCTCGGTAAGAACACTTTTCAGATCCGGCAGCTTGCCATTGGAAACCTTCAAGGACACCGACCTTGGAGTTGCTTCGAATGCTTTGCGATATTTTTCGGTACGAGCCAATTGTCGGTTTAGTTTCTTCGCCTTTTTGCCAAGCATGATGAGAGAGGAGAGCAAAAATATTGAGGCGCCTACCAGCGGGAACCAAATCAACCATTGCGTCATTCTGAAATGCTTTCCGATGAATGGTTCGAGAGGGCAGCCTCGGCAAACTTCCGAACCACATCTCTAGCCTCTTTGGGGCCAATCACTTTGGCGCTGGCTCCGTAGCGTGCCACCAAGGGGCCAAGGTCGGGCAAATAGCCAAGTTTGATGGTGGCCCGGATGATCTCGCTTTCACCCTTCTTCGGCTCCTCCAGCACCTTCGAAAGGGAAGCCAACTTGTAGGCCTCGGGTGCCAATTCCAGTTCTACCTCAATGTCGCTCGTACTTGGTCCGTAGATTGGCGCAGTTTCGTCTAAGGCTTTGGCGGCTTCTAAAGCGTCGTCGCCGCGGGGCACTTCGAGAATTTCCGCGTCAACCATGTGGTCTAGACGGAAAGTTCTAATTCCAAGATTCTTGAGGCAGTATCCGCGAAGATACCAATTGCTTTCCTCCGAAACCAGCAGCAAAGGATCAATTTCTCGAATCGATTCTTCTCCCCTGCCGTTTACGTAGCGACAGGATATTCGGCGATTGGTTAGGATTGCGCGCTGAAGCACTTTCATGTCGGCGTCGATGTCATTTAGTTGAAAAGCTACTTCAGGAGCCGACTCTTGGGTGTGGCTTAGCAAAGCGATGAGTTCCTCAATTTCCGCAGATTCGGCAAATTCAGGAATAGAACTTAGGTATGAGAGCCCGGAAAGAATTGCGGCAACCTGCGGCCCGGTAATGCGAGGCACACCCTGAGGTCCTTCGTCTAATTCGAGAGTCACCATTCCATCTTCGTAGTCAATGAAATACGGAATTTGTTCCTCTGCGTTGCGCGGCATAAAAGAAGTTACGTTCAGAGTGGAAAGCATCCCCTGCATAACTTTCGTTGATACTTTGAAGTGATTCGCCAAATCCTCGAGACTAATCTCATCGACCCGCTGCAGCAGCGCAATGACTGACATCAGCGTGTTGTAACGTAGGTCACCTGGCATGGAAAACTTCAATTTAGGCATGGTTGGCAATCACCTGCCGCAACATTGTCTGAATAAGTTCT
>CAIJWY010000214.1 GCA_903824455.1 uncultured Micrococcales bacterium | reverse complement strand
GGGGAGAGCCTCAAAGACACGGTGCAGACGCTGGCAGCTATTTCTGCCGACATCGTGGTGATGCGACATTTCGCATCTGGCGCGGCCCACACTTTGGCGAATAGCGGTTGGTTCGATGGATCGGTCATTAACGCGGGTGACGGAACCCACGAGCACCCCACCCAGGCTCTTCTAGACGCCTACACGCTTCGCGACCGGCTGTTCACAGAACCTCTTGGGAATGCGCTAGATGGCGTTAACGTTGCCATCGTCGGAGATATTGCTCACTCTCGAGTTGCTAGAAGCAATCTAATTCTGCTAAAGACCCTGGGGGCAAGAGTTCACCTTATTGCCCCGCCAACACTTCTTCCAAAAGCACTAGTTGCTCAGGCGGTAAGCAGTTATCACAACTTCGACAACGCGATTGAAGACCAAGAATTCGATGCAGTTATGATGCTTCGGCTTCAGAGTGAGCGCATGCAGGAAGCGTTCTTCCCGAGCGAATCGGAATACGCCAAGCTTTGGGGCCTTAATCGTCAGCGTTTGTCTCGGATGAAAACGGAAACGCTCGTGATGCATCCAGGTCCAATGAATCGCGGCTTAGAAATAGATAGTTACTGCGCCGATAGCAAAAATTCAACTGTCTTAGACCAGGTTCGCAATGGCGTTAGCGCACGTATGGCTGTTTTGTATCACCTGTCTGGCGCCGAGAGGAATTCATAAATGAGCTTTACTTTGAAAAACGTAAGACTTGCCGATGGTCGCAAGGTCAATGTGGCAATTGGCGGCGATCGCATCACTTCGGTTGGCAGCGAGAAGCACGGTGAACTAATTGACTGCGACGGTCTTATGCTGCTGCCTGGTTTCGTTGACCTCCACACTCATCTTCGCCAGCCCGGCTTTGAGCAGAGCGAGACTGTTCTATCCGGTTCACAGGCTGCTGCAAAGGGCGGCTACACCGCAGTTCACCCGATGGCTAACACCATGCCTGTTTCTGATAACGCCGGCGTAGTTGAACAAGTTCAACGCTTAGGTGAGGATGCCGGTTTGGTTGAGGTTCAACCCATCGGCGCTGTAACCGTTGGTCTCGATGGCGAAAAGCTTGCCGAATTGGGCAGCATGCATCAGTCTCGAGCAAAGGTCACTATTTTTAGCGACGACGGTAAATGCGTCAGCGACGCCTTAGTGATGCGAAGGGCCTTGGCTTACGTAAAGACCTTCAACGGAGTCATTGCGCAACACGCTCAGGAGCCGAGGCTCACTCAAAACGCACAGATGAACGAAGGCTTGGTCTCGGCGGAGTTGGGATTGGCCGGCTGGCCGGCAGTTGCTGAGGAGTCGATTATCGCTCGCGACATCATGCTTGCCGAATTGACCAGTTCGAGACTTCACGTCTGCCACGTGTCCACCAAAGGCTCGATTGAGCAGATTCGACTAGGAAAAGCCAGGGGAGTTCAAGTAACTGCCGAGGTGACACCGCATCACCTTCTGCTAACAGATGAATCAGCAAGATCGTATGACCCTGTCTATAAGGTAAATCCTCCGCTTCGCACGCAGAGCGACGTTGAAGCGCTTCGCGAAGCTCTCATTGATGGAACCATCGATGTGATTGGAACAGACCATGCTCCGCATCCGGATGAAGCCAAAGAATGTGAATGGGCAAGTGCCGCCTTCGGAATGTTAGGTCTTGAAACGGCGGCGTCGATTGCACAACTCGTTCTCGTTGAGAGTGGCAAATCAAACTGGGCTCGTTTGGCTGCTGTGCTTTCGGTTGTTCCGGCTCAGATCAGCGGTCTTGAGACTCAGGGTCAACAAATTGAAGCTGGCTCGTTCGCCAATCTGGTTTTGATTGATCCCAAAGCAAAAACTGTGGTCATCGATGGCGGTGCCAGCAAAAGTAACAATCAACCCTTCCGAGGCATGGAATTGCCCGGACGAGTGGTTCACACGATTTTTCGAGGAAAGTTCACCGTTCGCGATAGCGAATTGGTAGGAAAGGCATAACTGTGAGTAAGGCTCTATTAGTTCTAGAAGACGGCAAGATTTTTACAGGTCTTAGCTACGGTGCCGAGGGGACGACCCTGGGTGAAGTGGTTTTTTGCACCGGGATGACCGGTTATCAAGAAACGCTGACCGATCCAAGTTACGCCGGGCAAATTGTGGTTCAAACCGCTCCGCACATTGGTAACACCGGTGTGAACACCCGTGACGAAGAATCGGCCAAAGTTTGGGTTGCCGGCTACGTGGTTCGCGACGCGTCCAGAATTGTTTCCAATTTCCGAAGTGAGAATACGTTAGAAGGCGAGCTGGCTAAGTATGGAGTAGTTGGAATTCGTGGGATTGACACCAGGGCCCTAACTCGTCATCTACGCGACCGCGGAGTGATGCGCGGCGGTGTCTTCTCCGGTTCTGAGGCTGACAAAACCCCAGAAGAATTAGTAGCACTCGTGCAGTCGGCAAAGAAGATGGAGGGTCTTTCGCTCAGCGATGTCGTTTCAACGCCAAACAAGTATGTGGTCGCAGCCGAAGGTGAGGTATTTGGCAAAGTTGCCATCCTCGACCTCGGAATCAAAGGCTCAACAATTGAAAACATGATCTCGCGTGGACTTGAAGTTCATGTTTACCCGGCGAATAGCACTGCGTCATTACTTCTGGAAACAAACCCTGACGCGGTGTTTTACTCCAACGGCCCTGGCGACCCTGAGACAGCCGAAGGTCAAGTTGCAGCTCTTCGCGAGATCTTGAAAACGAAGACGCCATTCTTCGGAATCTGCTTCGGTAACCAATTACTCGGACGCGCCCTAGGGTTCGGGACTTACAAGCTGGCCTTCGGTCATCGTGGCATCAATCAGCCAGTGCTCGATAGGCGCACCGGCAAGGTAGAGGTTACCGCACACAACCACGGTTTCGCGGTGAAGGTTGAGGGTGGTCCAGAGGTGGAATCGCCGGCAGGTTTTGGTCGAGTGAGGGTTAGCCATGTTTCCCTCAATGACGATGTTGTTGAAGGCCTGGAATGCGTTGACATCCCCGCCTATTCGGTTCAGTACCACCCCGAAGCAGCAGCCGGTCCGCACGACTCAAACTACCTTTTCGATCGCCTCCTAGAGCTCATTAGCAACAACCGAAAGACTAAAAATGCCTAAGCGCCCCGACATCAAATCCGTTCTAGTTATTGGTTCAGGGCCAATCGTCATTGGTCAAGCCTGCGAGTTCGACTACTCGGGAACCCAGGCCTGCAGAGTGCTTCGCGAGGAGGGCATACGGGTTATTCTGGTGAACTCTAATCCGGCCACAATCATGACCGACCCTGATTTTGCCGATGCCACCTATGTTGAACCAATCACTCCAGAGGTAATTGAGAGCATCATCAAAAAGGAGAAGCCCGATGCAATTTTGCCAACACTCGGTGGCCAAACAGCTCTGAACGCCGCCATGGCTCTGCACGAAATGGGAATCCTAGAAAAGTACAACGTTGAACTCATCGGAGCCAAGGTTGAGGCAATCAAAAAGGGTGAGGATCGCCAGCTTTTCAAGCAGCTAGTGCTCGACGCTGGAGCCGAGGTTGCTCGCTCGGTAATCGCTCATAACATCGAAGAAGTTCTCGGCGCCGTGGAGGTTCTCGGATACCCAATGGTGGTGCGACCTTCCTTCACCATGGGTGGGCTGGGATCAGGATTCGCCTATAACGAGGCCGACCTTCGTCGCATTGCTGGAGCAGGTCTTCAGGCCAGTCCAACCACCGAGGTGCTGCTCGAGGAATCAATTCTCGGATGGAAGGAATACGAACTCGAGCTCATGCGCGACACCGCTGACAACACCGTGGTGGTCTGTTCCATTGAAAACGTTGACCCGGTAGGTGTGCATACGGGAGATTCGATCACCGTGGCTCCGGCGCTAACGCTCACCGACCGCGAATTCCAGAATCTTCGTGACATTGGAATTCGAATCATTCGCGATGTTGGCGTAGACACCGGTGGTTGCAACATTCAGTTTGCGGTTGACCCCAGTGACGGACGCGTAATTGTCATTGAAATGAATCCGCGAGTCAGCCGTTCGTCGGCACTTGCTTCAAAAGCCACCGGTTTTCCTATTGCGAAGATTGCGGCTAAGTTGGCAATCGGTTACACGCTGGACGAAATACCAAACGACATAACTCGCGTAACTCCAGCGAGTTTTGAACCAACCCTCGACTACGTTGTGGTCAAGGTGCCAAGGTTTGCGTTCGAGAAGTTCCCGGCCGCTGATCCGACTCTAACCACCACCATGAAATCGGTTGGTGAGGCCATGGCGATTGGAAGAAACTATAGCCAGGCCTTGCAGAAGGCGCTTCGTTCCCTAGAGAAGAAGGGTTCTTCGTTCCACTGGGGAGAGCAAACCAAATCGATTGCCGAACTCATTGAAGAAATCAAGATACCGACCGACGGTCGAATCGTTGCGGTTCAGCAGGCGTTACGTTTAGGTGCCACGCCGGAGCAAGCATTTGAATCGACCAAAATCGACCCGTGGTTTATCGATCAGATTGTTTTGATTAACGAAGTGGCCAAAGCGGTCTCTGATGCTTCGGAACTAGACGCGGAGATTATCAAACTAGCCAAGGAACACGGTTTCTCCGACGCTCAGATGGCACAACTTCGCGAGATTTCTGAATCTGAGGTGCGTTCAATTCGTCACGCGCTGAATCTTCGTCCGGTTTTCAAGACGGTAGACACCTGTGCCGGCGAGTTTCCTGCTCTCACTCCATACCACTATTCAACCTACGAGCAGGAGACGGAAGTTGTGGCGTCTGGTCGTCGCAAGGTCGTAATCCTTGGATCCGGACCGAACCGCATCGGACAGGGTGTTGAATTCGATTATTCGTGCGTTCACGCTTCCTTTGCTCTCTCCGATGCTGGGTTCGAAACCATCATGATCAACTGCAATCCTGAGACCGTTTCTACCGACTACGACACCTCAGATCGCCTCTACTTCGAACCGCTTACCTTAGAAGATGTCTTAGAAGTTATCCACGCTGAAAGCCAGAGCGGTGAGCTGGTTGGCGTGGTTGTGCAACTCGGAGGTCAAACAGCTCTGGGCTTAGCCAAGGGGCTAAAAGCCGCGGGCATCCCTATTTTGGGTACCTCTCCGGAAGCCATTGATCTAGCCGAAGAACGAGGACTGTTCAGCGAAATTCTTGACCAGGCAGGTCTCCGCTCTCCGGCGAACGGCGTTGCCGTGAATCTTGCCGAAGCGACCGAAATTGCGGAGCGAATCGGTTACCCGGTATTGGTACGTCCGTCTTTTGTTCTCGGTGGTCGTGGGATGGAAATTGTTTACGACTCGAATTCGCTAGTCGGATACTTCGATCGAATTGCTGAGTTCGGTCTGATTGGGCCCGGTTACCCGTTGCTGGTTGACCGTTTTCTCGATGACGCAATTGAAATTGACATTGACGCACTTTACGACGGACACGAACTCTATGTTGGTGGCGTAATGGAGCACATCGAAGAAGCGGGAATTCACTCTGGCGACTCTTCCTGTACCTTGCCGCCGATAACGCTTTCCGCAGCTCAGATCGAGCGAGTTCGTTCAGGCACCGAATTGATTGCCAAAGGCATTGGTGTTATCGGACTAATCAATGTTCAGTTCGCGATTGCCAATGATGTCCTCTATGTTCTCGAGGCAAACCCCCGGGCGTCTAGAACCGTTCCGTTCGTTTCCAAAGCACTAGGAATCACTCTGGCAAAAGCGGCTTCCCTGGTTATGGTCGGCCGCACCATTGCGGAACTCAAAGCACAGGGTCACCTACCAAAGGTTGATGGCACGCATATTCCCGCTGGCTCTGCCATTTCTGTAAAAGAGGCGGTTCTACCATTCAAGCGCTTTGCCACGAAAGACGGACGATTCGTGGACTCACTGTTGGGTCCTGAGATGCGTTCCACCGGTGAAGTCATGGGTATCGATGTAGACTTCCCCACCGCTTTCGCAAAAAGTCAGGCGGCCGCTGGAAGTGCTTTGCCAACCAGCGGAACGATCTTCATTTCCGTCGCCGACCGTGACAAACCTCAGGTTCTCCTGCCGGTTAGGCGCCTTCAGCAGCTCGGATACAAAATCCTGGCTACCGAGGGAACTGCGTCGATTTTGGAACGACACGGGATTGCAGCGGAAAGTGTTCGCAAGGCGTCGAGCCCTGGGCTTGAGCCATCGATTGTCGACTTGATAACCGATGGCAAGGTCGACGTTGTTGTTAACACTCCGTCGGGCTCATCGGCACGTAAAGATGGTTATGAGATTCGCGCGGCCACAACGGCGGCTGATAAGGCTATCTTTACCACGATTGCGCAGTTGAGCGCGGCGATTGGTTCATTCGAGAGAGTTATCGCCGGGCCATTCGAGGTTCGCTCGCTTCAAGAGCACGCCAAGGATCGAGCTGAGAAACTTGGCTAATTCGTTTGGGGAAAAGCTCAGCGCGGCATTCGAGGCCAAGGGTCAGCTATGCGTTGGTATCGATCCACATTCCCATCTTTTGACTTCATGGGACTTAGACGATTCGCCAAAGGGGCTTCGAGAATTTTCACTCAGAGTTGTTGAAGCCGCATCCGGTTTAGTCTCGGCCGTCAAACCCCAGGTTTCCTTCTTTGAGCGTTTTGGCGCCACTGGATACGAGGTTCTTTCCGAGGCTACTCAATTCGCCCATTCCGAAGGGCTTATCGTAATTGCCGATGCCAAGCGCGGAGACATTGGTTCAACCATGGACGCCTATCTCGAAGCATGGTTTGGAGATTTGTCTGGTCTTTACGCCGACGCCGTGACCACCTCTCCATATTTGGGTCTCGCGGAGACGTCCGAGGTTTTTGGGAAATGGCAAGCATTCGGAAAAGGTTTCTATTCGCTGGTTGCAACATCTAATCAACAGGGGGAGAGCGTGCAATTGGCGCAGGTGAACGGCAGGACCCTAGCTTCGGATCAGTTCGCACAGCTGTCTGGGCTCAACGCCAATCCCGCTGGAATGCTCGGTTCACGCGGAGCCGTGCTCGGAGCAACCCTCGATTTGGAGCGATACGGTATCAAAACAGAAGCCGATCTCATTCCCATTTTGGCACCGGGGTTTGGAGCTCAAGGAGCGAAACTTTCCGACGCTAGAGCAATCTATAAGGGATTATCTTCGCAAGTGTCCTTTTCGGTATCGCGATCAATCTTGGATGCCGGGGCAAGAGACCTGTCCAGTGCCATAGTGAACGCAAATTCTGAGCTTGTTCAGGGTCTAACTAAGTAGTCTTTAGTTATGTCTTCTCGTTTAGCAGTGATTGCCGGACCGACCGCGGTTGGTAAGGGCACCGTGGTTCGCCACCTGCTATCGACGCATCCAGAGATCAAGTTGTCGGTTTCGGCAACCACTCGCGAACCTCGGCCTGGGGAAATCGACGGCAAAGACTACTTTTTCTGGTCGCAGGATCGATTCGATGCCGCGATTGCCAATCAGGAACTCCTTGAATACGCCACCGTTCACGGGCTAAATCGATACGGCACACCAAAGGCGCCTGTTTTAGCCGCATTAGCCCGCGGTGAGAAAATCGTCCTAGAAATCGACATTCAGGGTGCCATGCAGGTCAAAAGGGCCATGCCTGAGGCCTTGACAATTTTCATTCTCCCTCCGAGTTGGGAAGAACTGGTTCGGCGTTTGAGTACCAGGGGAACCGAGGACGCTGCCGAGCAGGCTAAACGTCTGCAAACGGCGGTAGTTGAGTTGGCGGCTGCCGAGCACTTCGAACACACTGTTATCAACGACGATGTGGATAAATGCGCCAATAAAGTCTTACAATTGATTACATGACTACCGAAATCCTAAAAGGCATTGTTTCGCCTTCAATCGACAACCTCCTTAGCAAAGTCGACTCGAAGTACGAACTGGTTATGTTTGCCGCTAACCGCGCACGCCAGATCAACCAGTACTACGCCGAATTGCAGGCCGGTAGCCTTTTCAACAACGTTGGCCCGCTAGTTGAAGCGACAGTCGACGAGAAGGCGCTAACCATTGCCCTTCGCGAGATCGACCAGAACAAGCTGGTCAAGACCGCCACGATCTAAGTTCGCCATGCGCATACTGGTTGGTATAACCGGTGGCATAGCCGCGTTCAAGGCAGCGGAAATCGTTCGAGAATTCACCGAACTAGGTCACGATGTGCGCGTTGTTCCCACCCCAAACGCACTTCGTTTTATTGGCGCTGCAACTCTAGAAGCTCTTTCGCACAACCCCGTGGCCAGCGAGCTCTACTCGGATGTTGCCGATGTTCGTCACATCGAGCTCGCTCAATGGGCTGAAGCAATCTTGGTTGCCCCCGCAACTGCCAGTTTCCTTGCCAGAACAGCCGCTGGTGTCGCGGACGATCTCTTGGGTAACGTCATCTTGGCAACAGCAGCCCCAATCCTCATCGCTCCCGCCATGCACAGTGAAATGTGGACAAATAAGGCAACTAGCTCCAATGTCGCTTTGTTGAGAAGTCGCGGACTGCGAGTTATCGAGCCAGGAGTTGGCAGATTGACCGGCGGCGACAGCGGAGTTGGGCGATTACCTGAAGCCGATCAGCTGGTTAGGGAGACTCTTGCGATTGCAGTGCCCAAAGACCTAGCCGGCAAGAAAGTTCTAATCATCGCCGGTGGAACTAGAGAGTTCATTGATCCCGTTCGATACATCGGCAATCGTTCATCAGGCAAGCAGGGAATCGCTCTGGTCGAGGAAGCAACTGCCCGTGGCGCAACGGTCACGCTTATCGCCGCGAACTTTAGGTACGATTCCAGCGAGGTAGTTGTGGAAAGTGTTCAGACGACTGCTGATTTGCTAAACGCTCTAGAAGAGATCGGTTTCGGTTTCGATGTAATTGTGATGCCGGCCGCCGTTTCCGATTTCAAACCTGAAAGTGTTAGCAATAGCAAGATCAAGAAGAGCGGTTCATCGACTCTGGATCTTCACCTAATTGAAAACCCCGACGTTATCTCGATGATCGCCCGTTCGGCTAAGGCCATCAACTCAGGCTCGGTAATTGTTGGATTTGCCGCCGAAACAGCGTCTGGAGGCAATTTAGAAGCTTTAGGTCAGGAAAAGATGACCCGCAAGGGCCTTGACCTGATAGTTGCCAACGACGTTTCTAATGGCGTCGCATTTGATGTCGATGACAATGCGGTTTCGATCATCGGACCCAAGAAAGTCTTTAATTTTTCCGGTTCGAAGGCGCAAATCGCGAAAACAATTTTTGACAGTATCAACAAACTCGATAGTTTGTCGTAGACCGCGAATATACTGATACCTAATGTCAGAATTACGCCTGTTTACATCAGAGTCAGTTACCGAAGGTCACCCAGATAAAATCTGTGACCAAATTAGCGACACCATCCTTGATGCGCTTTTGGAGCAAGACCCGTTCGCCCGAGTGGCAGTTGAAACTATGGTTACCACCGGATTGGTCCATGTGGCCGGCGAAATATCCACAGAAGACGCCTACGTCGACATTCCAACATTAATCCGCAAGCGAGTGACCGAGATTGGCTACACCAGCTCAGACATCGGGTTCGATGGCAATAGCTGCGGTGTCAGTGTGTCCATTGGTGAACAGAGTCAAGATATCGCACAGGGAGTAAACACTGGCTTTGAAGTGCGTGAGGGTTCCTCAGTAGATGACCTTGATTCTCAGGGTGCGGGCGATCAGGGAATCATGTTTGGTTACGCAACAAACGAGACCCCAAACCTTATGCCGGCAGCAATCTCTTTGGCACATCAGCTCAGCGCAAAGCTGGCCGAGGTGCGAAAGACCGGAGTTTTCGACTACCTACGACCCGATGGGAAAACCCAGGTTACCCTCGGTTTCGAAGGTTCGATACCGAAAACGGTAGACACCGTGGTTCTCTCCACCCAGCATCACCCTTCGGTGACCACCGAACAGCTTCGCAGCGACATGAAGTCGTTTGTAATCGATCCCGTGCTTGAGGCTTCTGGGTTCGATTTCGGCAAGTACCAAGCGCTAATCAACCCGACCGGTCGCTTCGAAATTGGAGGTCCAATGGGAGACGCCGGGCTCACTGGCCGAAAGATCATCGTAGATACTTATGGGGGTGCTGCCAGGCATGGTGGAGGAGCGTTCTCGGGTAAGGACCCCTCTAAAGTAGACCGCTCCGCGGCATACGCTATGCGATGGGTAGCCAAGAATCTAGTAGCCGCTGGTTTCGCCGACCGAGCGGAAGTGCAGGTGGCATACGCCATCGGTAAGGCGAACCCGGTTGGTCTGTACGTGGAAACTTTTGGCACTGAAAAGTATTCCCTGGTTGCCATTACTCGTGCCGTTACTGCCGTCTTCGACCTAAGGCCAAAGGCAATCATCCAAGAGCTTGATCTACTTCGTCCGATCTACACCGAGACCGCAGCTTATGGTCATTTCGGTCGCGAACTACCGAACTTCACCTGGGAGCGAACCGATCGAGTTGCTGAACTGCAAAAAGCTCTAGGTTCCTAAGGTCATGGGTTCCGAGGCTTTTGCTCGGGTCGTATTCGAGTCACCACTTCCAGCTCTAAATCGCGAATTCGAATACGTCGTTCCCGCTGAACTGCTCGGGCTCATTCGGTTCGGTCAGCGGGTTAAGGTTCAGTTCGCCGGACAGGCAAAAGAGGGATTCGTAGTTGGCGTAAGCGATAAAGCTCAATTCACTGGAAAACTCGCGCCGATAGGGTCGATCGTCTCAGAAATTCCCGTGCTCACGGAAAACATATACGAGTTACTCAAGGCGATTTCTGAACGCCAGTGCTGTTCGGTGGGGGAGTTACTCGGAAACGCAATACCGAAGCGAGCGGTTCGAGTGGAAAAGAAGTATGACTTCCAAAGAAAGCTTCATGATCCGAAAAAGTCAGAAATGCGTTCTGCCGAACTGGTCCCTGCCGTGGCTAATGAAAACAACGGGCTTCCAAAATTTGTTGAACGAATCTGTTCAATAGCAACCGACTATCTCGCCAATGATCAATCGGTGATCGTCTGCGTTCCAGACTTCCGCGACTTAACTCGGATACACGAGCAATTGCTCGAGAGTTTGCCCGCGGATCAAATTCTTCTTATGGACTCGAATGCTTTGGCGTCTGAGCGGTACTTGAGCTTTCTAGAGCAGTTGACTGGACGAAGCGGTGTTGTCTTAGGCACGAGGAATGCCATCTACTCTCCGATTGCTTCAGATGCAGCGATAGTTGTCTGGGATGATGGCGACCAAAGCCACCAGGATCAGCAGGCCCCTTACCTGACGACAAGAGAAATCGCGCTACTCAGACAGAGTCTTTTTGAGGCGCCCTTGCATTTTTTGTCGCACTCTCGGAGTGCCGAAATCCAACGACTTGTAAACATCGGCTACCTCAGCGAAGTGGAGACAAATAGTTGGCGACCGAAGGTGTCGGTTAGTGATTCCAGCGGACTAGACGGAATGTCATACAAGCTCATTAAACGCGCTTTGGAAAACGGACCGGTTCTGGTGCAGGTGGCAGCGCCAGGTAATGCTAGATCTCTCTATTGCGCCGAGTGCAGCGCTCGATCAATGTGTAACAACTGCAACGGGCCACTTTGGCTTAACTCCAAAGGTCAGATTGTGTGCCGCTGGTGTGGGCAACTTAATCTTGACTTCCATTGCTCCAAGTGCAGAAGCGCCAAGCTCAGACAGGGTTCAGCTGGTGCCACTAGATGGGCTGAGCAATTGGGTAAGTCATTTCCGGGCATACCTGTTCGAGAAGTGACCGCCACACAGTTGAATCAAACCATTGCAAACAAGCCCGCGATCGTGGTTTGCACCCCCGGCATTGAACCGGTTGCGTCGGGCGGCTACTCTGGTGTCGCACTGCTCGACTGTGCAGCACAGCTAAATGTTGATTCACTGCGGGCTCCGGAAGACGCGTTGAGAAGTTGGTTCAACGCACTCGGATTTATGCGGCCAGGAGGTGAGGCAGTGGCAGTGGGAGTCACTCCGGAGGTTTCGGCCGCACTAACGCTTGGTGAGATCGCAAAAACCGTGTCGGTAATGCTCATGGAGAGAGAACAGTTAGGATTTCCACCCGCCAAGAGGTTTCTCAGCGCAACCGGTTCGCGCGAGGTTATCGATGCGCTAAATGAGTTTCTCGATAAAGACCATGCGTTCAATGTCTTGGGAATCTCCCAAGCTAATACTGTTTCCGGTGACATCGATTGCCGTCTGGTCGCGTCGTTCAAATACGCAGACGGGTCTCATGTAGCAGAAGTCGTTCGAGGATTCTTGGGGCAACTGGGATCAAAGCAGCTACGAACAAATTCAAAATCTGGGAAGAACATTAGACCTCTCAGCGTTAAGTTCGATGACCCTAGAGTCATCTAGGCTGTCAACGTGACAATTCTTTTCGCAGGCACCCCCGAAACAGCAGCCGAGTCGCTTATTTCACTGGTTAGACAAGGTGCGCCGATTAGTTTGGTGCTAACCCGCCTCGATGCTACGGTTGGGCGCAAGCGGGTCTCTACGCCTTCTCCAGTTGCACAGGCCGCTTTAGCTTTGGGTCTTCCGGTTATCAAGACCAATTCAATCTCTACCCAGGTCATCGAAGCGATTCATGAAGCGAAGATCTCTTTCGGGTTAGTAATTGCTTACGGAGTAATCCTTCGAGAACCGGCACTTAGCGCACTGCCAAAAGGTTGGTTCAACGTTCACTTCAGTCTGCTGCCAAAATGGCGCGGAGCTGCCCCTGTTCAGCGGTCGTTGATAGCGGGAGATGCCGTAACCGGGGTAACCGTATTCAAGATTGATGCCGGTCTCGACACCGGCGACATCGTAGCTTCTCTTCCCGCACAAATCGAACCAAGCGAAAACGCGAAAGACCTTCTTCGTCGACTCGGTGGATTGGGCGTATCTCTATTGTTGGAGGTGATCCCACAAATCCAAAGTGGACTTCTAAAACTGTCTCCCCAGAGCAAGGATGAGGTATCTATTGCCTCAAAAATCTCTCGAACAGAGGCCGAATTGAACTTCCAACATTCAGCAATAACTCTTGAGAACCTGGTGCGTGGGTCAAATCCGGAACCGGGAGCGTGGACCAAAGTGCAGGGCGTCGGTGACCTTAAGGTTTTCGAGGCGAGATCGCATCCATCGTTCGCGCTAGAGCGAGGACAATGTTCCCTAGTTTCTGGAATGGTCATGGTCGGTTGCGGCCAAGGCTCTCTGGAATTACTGGAAGTGCAACCGGCCGGCAAGACTCGCATGAGCGCGTCGGCCTGGCATCGAGGTTTGCCCACGAAGGTTGTCTTAGGTTCCGATGTCTAATTCGCGCAAAGTTGCTCTGCAAGCTCTATTGGCAGTTGAAGCAAGTGACGCCTATCTCAATTTGGTTCTGCCAAAGCTAATAGGTTCCTCAAAGTTGTCAACGCCCGATGCAGCTTTTGCCACCGAACTTGCTTACGGCACATCCCGAAATCAAGGCTTCTACGATTATGTGATTGAAAAGGCCGGAGGAAGAAAGCCTTCCGAAATTGATACCGACGTTTTGTGTTCCATTCGAATGGGAACCCACCAGCTTCTAGTTTTAGAAACACCTGCGCACGCCGCCATCTTCGAAACTGTGGAGTTGGTAAAGCGAGGTTTGCGTGGGTCGGCAGCGGGTTTCACCAACGCCGTGATGAGAAAGATTGCCCAGTTTGATTTAGCCGGTTGGCTAACAATTTTGGAAGAGGAAAATCTTGTCTCCGAAGATTTTCAGAGCATACGGTTCTCACACCCAATTTGGGTTACCCGGGCAATTCGTTTGGCGCTCGAGTCAGATGGGGCTTCAGAACAACTAGAAGAAGCTCTCAACGCCGACAATGCAAACCCTAAGGTACATTTGGTCAAGTTGCCGGGTAAGTCTGCCGACACTAGTCGGCTGGTTCCAGGTCCAGCCTCTCCAATTGGGTTTACTTTAGAATCTGGCGACCCCAGTAAGTTTCAAGGCGTGGCTGATGGGGCGATGCGAGTCCAGGATCAGGGCTCTCAACTGGTGACGTTGGCCCTAGCGCAGGTAAAGGCTATAGAGCCTGGTGAACATTGGCTAGATGTCTGTGCCGGTCCAGGCGGTAAAGCGGTTTTGTTGGCTGCCCTAGCTCTGCCTAGCGGCGCCGATCTGACCACAAACGAGGTAACCCCTCACCGCGCTACCTTAGTTGCGACAGCACTGAGACACAGCGGTTTTGAAGCCACACAACTAGTGAAGGATGCGCGGGCACTTCCAGAATCTTTGCAGTTCGATCGCATAATGCTCGACGCGCCATGCACCGGACTAGGTGCCCTACGACGCAGACCAGAATCTCGCTGGCGAAAGGGGGAGGGAAACCTCAAGGAGTTAACTACTCTGCAGCGGGAACTACTCACAGCTGCTTGGGATCATCTCAAGCCTGGCGGAATCTTGGCCTACGTAACGTGTTCCCCGCATCCAGCCGAAACCACTGCACAAATCGAGTGGTTTCTGAGAAGCAGAAAAGACTGTGCGCTCTTGGATGCCACTGAGGTGTTCGTAAAACTCAATCCCGAACTGTCTCTCAACCCAAAGCGTAAAACAGTTCAACTATGGCCACATCGCAACGGAACCGATGCTATGTTCCTAGCTCTACTCCAGAAGAGCAATGGTTAGGCTTAGGTCATGCCTGTAAGCATTCACCCAAGTATTCTTTCCGCCGACTTCGTGAATTTCGAACGCGATTTTGCGACCATCAATAATGCTGATGCAATTCACATCGATGTTATGGATGGTCATTTCGTTCCAAATCTCACTTTCGGACTACCCATGGTTCAGCGAATGCTCGAGGTGACTAACAAGCCCCTAGATATTCATTTGATGATCGATAACGCAGACGAATTCGCGCTTGGTTATGCAGACGCTGGAGCAGCTAGCGTGACCTTCCACCAAGAAGCATCTGCGAATTCGGTAGCGCTTGCCCGATCGATAAGAATGTGTGGCGCGAAAGCTGCAGTTGCCGTTAAGCCTGGAACTTCGTTGAAGAAGGTATTGGATTCGCTCAGTGAATTCGACATGTTGCTAATCATGACTGTTGAGCCGGGTTTTGGGGGCCAGAAATTCATGCAGGAAATGATGCCTAAGGTCGAGGAAGCCCGGGCCGAAATTCGTCGACTCGGCCTCAACACAATTATTCAGGTTGATGGCGGAATCGATGCCGAAACGATAGTTACCGCGGCTCGGGCCGGAGCCAATAGCTTCGTTGCTGGAAATGCGATCTTCTCTAAGGTGGATCGGCCAGGCGAAATTGAGATCCTACGTAATCTTGCGTTAGAAAACTTTTCTGCCTAACGCTCCTTGACGTCTTAGGTTAAACTTGAACCATGACCACATTTGCGAATCTCTATAAAACACTTCAGGAAACCGCTATCAGCCGACCTGTTGATTCGCATACCGTTAAGTGGCTTGACGCCGGCGTTCACACAATCGGTAAAAAGATCGTGGAGGAGGCTGCCGAGGTTTGGATGGCCGCCGAGCACGAATCAAACGAACGAACGGCCGAAGAAATCAGCCAATTGCTTTACCACTTGCAAGTAATGATGCTTGCTAAGGGTATTTCCCTCGATGACGTTGAAAAACACCTTTAGAAGGGCTAAAAATGCTTAGAGTAGCTGTTCCAAATAAGGGCATTCTGTCGGATACTGCGATTTTGATGCTTCGTGAGGCAGGTTATGCCGTCCGTCGCGATCCTAAAGAGCTGCACGTTATCGATGCAGAAAATGACGTCGAGTTTTTCTATCTTCGGCCACGAGACATCGCCACCTATGTTGGTTCTGGCTCGCTGGATTCGGGGTTGACGGGCCTAGACCTTTTGCTTGATTCTCGTTCACCGGCAACGACGGTTGAGGATCTTCGTTTCGGTGAATCAACTTTCCGCTTTGCCGGACCGGTTGGACAATTCAAAGACATCGCACAGCTCGAGGGAAAACGAGTTGCCACCGCCTATGTGAACCTCGTCGAAGACTTTTTGGCTAAGGCCGGGATTTCTGTAGATCTGGTTGAGCTAGACGGTGCGGTAGAAACCGCGGTACGCCTCGGTGTTGCCGACGCCGTTGCCGATGTTGTTTCCACCGGAAACACCCTTCGACAGGCTGGGTTAGAAATCTTTGGGCCTACCATTCTGAAATCAACGGCGCACCTAATTAGTGCTCCTGGCAAAGAAGACCTCTCGAGCACGCTTTTGAGAAGGCTGCGGGGTGTTGTAGTTGCCCGTGAATACGTGATTTTCGATTACGACTGTCCAGCAGCGCTGGTGGACCAAGTTTCGGTAATAACTCCCGGTATCGAGTCTCCAACCATTTCTCCGCTGCGGGACCCTAGCTGGGTGGCCGTCAGAGCGCTGGTGAAAAGCTCCGAAACTAACGCAACCATGGACGCACTCTATGAAATTGGGGCGCGGGCTATTTTGGTTAGTGCAATACACGCAGCTCGAATCTGATGTCTCTGACCATTCGAGTGATTCCTTGCCTAGATGTCGCCGACGGCAGGGTGGTAAAAGGCGTCAACTTTGAAAACCTCAGAGACGCCGGTGATCCAATTGAGCTAGCCGACCACTACTACAAAAACGGGGCCGACGAGCTGACCTTCCTAGATGTGAAGGCAACTGTTGAGAATCGTTCCACGATGTACGACCTGGTAACAAAAACAGCCGAGCAGGTCTTTATTCCTCTAACCGTTGGCGGGGGAGTGCGGTCGGTAGACGACGTGGGAAAGCTACTTTCTGCTGGTGCCGATAAAGTGGCGGTTTCTTCTGCGGCCATCGAGCGTCCGTCTCTTTTGGCTGAGATTTCTAGCAAGTTTGGCAATCAGGTTTTAGTCCTTTCGCTCGATCTAAAGTCCCGCCAGGGAACAAAGAATTCTTGGATTGTGACCACACACGGCGGAAGAGTCGAAACAGATATCGATGCCATCGAATGGTTGTCAAAGGCTGAGGATCTTGGTGTCGGTGAGCTGCTTGTGAATAGCATCGATGCCGATGGAACCAAGGCAGGATTCGACGTGGCTTTGATTGCAGCCGTTCGAAGCGCTTCACGCCTTCCTCTCATCGCCTCCGGGGGAGCTGGTGCCGCAAGCGACTTCCCGAAAGCGGCGAGTGCAGGAGCCGATGCGATTTTGGCCGCATCTGTTTTCCACAACCGCTCAGTTACAATTACTGAAACGAAAGACCGATTGAGAGAGGCCGGTTTCGCGGTTCGATGACTAAAGGTATCGATTTCTCAAGACTCAAATTCAACAGCGACGGTCTAATCCCGGTAATCGCTCAGAACGCTGATACTGGCGATGTTCTAATGCTGGCCTGGATGAACCTCGAAGCTCTCGAACAAAGCGTGAATCTTGGAGAGGCTGTCTATTTCTCGAGGAGTCGTAACGAACTTTGGCACAAGGGGTCAACTAGCGGCAACGTTCAAAAGATAACGGAATTCGGCATTGACTGCGATGCCGATGCGTTGCTTATCAAAGTCATACCCGCCGGACCCGCCTGCCACAATGGGACTGATTCGTGTTTTGATACCGAACGGGTAAGCGTTTAGTCGTGTCAATAAAGCCATATAGTGTTGATGAATTCCTCCAAAAGTGCTCGAGTAAGAGGGTTGTTTCAGTTATTCATGAAGTATTTTCGGGCACCGAGTCGCCGGTAACCGTGTTCGACAAGGTAGCCAAGCACAACTCGGGCTCATTTCTTCTGGAATCTGCCGATCAGGGCGTCTGGTCTCGGTTTTCATTCATCGGAGTCGATGCCAGAGGTCGCCTGGTACAAGATCACAACGGAGTCGTTACTTGGGAGTCGTTAGACGGCTCCGGGGCACTTCCTAGTAACATCGGCGAAAGCCTTTCTTCTGACGGACTCACAGCCCTTAAACAACTCCAAAGCTCTTGGTTTACGCAGTCTAAGGAAATGGAAGTGCCGCTGCTTTCAGGTCTGGTTGGCCACATCTCCTGGGACGTTGTTAGTGATTTGGAGAACATTGAAGTTAAAGTGGCGAAGGTTAAACCGCTGCCACGAGTCAGCTTCTCGATGTTCAAAAACCTAATTGTTGTCGATCACCAGTCGGCAACACTACTTTTCGTCTCGAACGTGTTTATCGAGGGGCAGTCGATATCCGAACTTACGAAACTGCACGCTCGGGCTATGGATTCAATCTCAACCATGCAAAGGGCGGTGCTTGCTCCATCCGATCCGTATTTGGCCGAAGTGGGTCTGGATCAAGACCCAAATGCTTCTCCAAACGTGGATCGAGAGTTGTTCCTTAGCATGGTAGACCGCGCTAAGGAGCACGTTGTAAGAGGTGATGTTTTTCAGGTAGTTCTTTCTCAAAGCTTCACCGCAGAGGTCCAGGTTGACCCCTTAGACGTCTACCGAGTGCTCAGAGCGCTAAATCCCAGCCCATACATGTACCTCATAAATGGGGCGGACCAGTTTGGTGACTACGCAATTGTTGGTTCCTCTCCCGAGGCTTTGGTCACTGTGACGGGAGACTCGGTAATCACTCACCCCATCGCCGGCTCACGACCTCGCGGTAAGGACTGGGACGAGGACCACACGTTCGAGGAACAGCTATTGGCCGATAAAAAAGAGACCGCAGAGCATTTGATGCTAGTGGATCTGGCCAGAAACGATTTGCTAAAGGTATGCGAGCCCAATTCGGTAGCGGTTACCGAATTCATGCAGGTTCATCGTTTTAGCCACATAATGCACCTTGTTTCTACCGTTGAAGGCCAGTTGAGGAATAACCTCACACCAATCGACGTGTTTAGGGCAACTTTCCCAGCTGGCACACTTTCCGGGGCGCCGAAACCAAAGGCTTTGGCAATTATTGAACAGTTGGAGACGACAGCACGTGGTCTTTATGGTGGGGTTTGCGGCTATTTCGACTTCGCAGGTAATGCGGATCTAGCAATCGCAATTCGAACCGCGGTGATTCGCGGAAACGAGGCCACCGTGCAGGCCGGTGCTGGAATAGTACTTGACTCTGATCCCACGAGTGAGTTTGAAGAAACCAAGAGCAAGGCGAGGGCTATTCTGCGAGCCATAGCGGCTGCCAACTCGGCGAAGCGAATTGGGAAATGAAAAGGATTGTTGTCCTTTCTCAGATTCTCTCGCTGGCAATGATGTGGATCTTCGCGAGTCAGACTTGGGCTTCGGGAGCTGTAACCGACACCGCACAAACTATTCAAGTTTCCGGTCTCGAGGCTTACCCACAGATAACAATTGCACTTGTGGTTTGGCT
>CAIJWY010000213.1 GCA_903824455.1 uncultured Micrococcales bacterium | reverse complement strand
TTGGCCTCTAGCGGGTCAAGTTCGTCGCGTTCCATTTCTTCGCGATCGGTGTGACGGAACTCGGCGTTGTCGTCCAAGGTCACTTTGCCGTCGAGTGCCAAAATCAGACCATCTTCGGTTTCAACGAGAGGGTTTACCTCAACCAGGGTTGCGTCTTCCTTAACAAAAACTTCGTAAAGCTTGACTAGAACCGGGGCCACCTTGGCTGCGGTTGCCTCGTCGAACCCACCGGCCTTGGCAATAGCCAGAGCCTTGGTTAGGTCAATTCCAGTTACCGCGTCGACCGCGATCTTGGCCAGTGCCTCGGGGCGTTCTTCGGCCAGCTGCTCAATGTCCATGCCACCCTCAACGCTGCAAAGCGATAGGAAGGTGCGGTTTGATCGGTCTAGCAGCACGGAGAAGTAAAACTCGCGGGCGATCTTCGCGCCTTCGGCAATCATGACCCGCTTTACCGGAAGGTCCTTGATTACTAGACGAAGGATTGCGTCGGCTGCATCTTTTGCTTGCTGAGGGTTGTGAACGACCTTCACACCTCCGGCTTTGCCTCGGCCTCCGGCCTTTACCTGAGCCTTAACCACAACGGTGCCGCCAATTTTGGCTGCTGCGGCTTCTGCTTCTTCTGGGGTGTCTGCGGTTAGGCCCTGGAGCACTGGAACACCGTGCTTCTCAAATAGGTCGCGCGCTTGGTATTCAAATAAATCCACTGTGAATTTCCGTATCTTTTACCGGTGCAAAATAGGGCACCTAATAGACAAGTTTAGAGCTTTTTGATTGGTGCTACTTTCACCAGCAAGCGTTTCTTGCCGGCTGAGCCGAAATTGATTTCGGCGGTTTGCCTCGGGCCTTCGCCGCTAACCGCAACCACTTTTCCAACACCGAAATCGTCATGTTCAATTGAGTCTCCAACTGATAGTTGCAGACCCTCATTATTGCGAACGGAAGAGATGGCACCCTTCCACTCGGTGCGTTGTTTAACCTCGCGGTTGCCAAAGCCAGAGGTGTCGGCAATCGAAGGTCGGAACTGCTTAGGTGCTCCCCCTCGATTGGCGCCGCTCTCGCGCCAGGCGATTAGCTCATCGGGCACCTCGGAGAGGAAGCGGCTTGGCAGAGCGGAATCGGTTTCACCGAAGGTGCTTCGGCTGAGCGCGAGCGAAATATGTAAACGCTTCTTGGCTCGAGTGATTCCCACATAGAACAGACGACGCTCTTCGGCGGTTCCCCCTGGAACCATAAATGACATCTTGTGAGGAAGCAAACCTTCTTCGATTCCGGTTAGGAACACCACGTCGTATTCCAAACCCTTGGCCGTGTGCAGGGTCATCAGGCTCACGGTTCCCGACTCGTCGTCGATGTCGTCGGCGGCGGCCACAAGAGCCACTTCGTTTAGGAAGTCTGGTAATTTGCCTTCCGGGTTGTTGCGCTGGAATTCTTTGGCAACGTTTACCAATTCGTCGAGGTTTTCCACACGGGCTTCGTCTTGTGGGTCGCGGCTGGCTTTGAGCGCGTCTAGTAAACCGGAGCGGCTGAGCGCGGCGCGCAAGATTTCGTCCACTGTGGCGGTTTCGATCATGGCTTCAAGTTCGTTTAGCAGGTCAGAAAGCTGCGACACCGAATTAGTGATCTTTGGGCCGAAACCCATGTCGCCCACGTGAGCCAAAACCTCGCGAACCGAAAGGTCGTTCTTCTCGGCGTGCTTGGCAATCTGGGTTTCCGAGGCATCGCCAATGCCGCGCTTGGGCACGTTTAAGATGCGACGAAGTGCCAGGTCGTCTTTGCTATTAGAAATTGCTACAAGGTAGCCGAACGCGTCTTTGATTTCGGCACGTTCGTAGAACTTGGTGCCCCCGACCACTCGGTATGGCAAGGCCGAGCGAATGAAAATTTCTTCCAGGGCGCGGGTTTGCGAGTTAGTTCGGTAGAACACCGCGATGTCGCGGTAGTCGATTCCCTGGCTGTGTAGCTCGTTGATTTCGTCGGCGATGAACTGTGCCTCATCGTGACCCGAGTAACCGGTGTAACCAACAATCTTTTCGCCGTCGCCTTTGTCGCTCCAAAGGTTTTTATTTGGCCTGTCAAAGTTGTTGCCGATTACCGAGTTGGCTGCCTTGAGAATGTTGTTGGTGGAACGGTAGTTCTGTTCGAGCAAAATGGTTTTTGCACCGTTGAAGTCTTTTTCAAATTCAACGATGTTACGGATGTCCGCGCCGCGAAAGGCATAGATCGACTGATCGCTATCGCCAACCACGGTTAGCGACGCCGGACGAAGAAGCTCGCCAGTGCGCGGGTCAACGTCGGAGTATTCGGCCGGAAGCTCCTTGGTGAGTTCGCGAATCAGAGCATATTGCGCGTGGTTGGTGTCTTGGTATTCGTCGACCAAAATGTGGCGGAACTTTCGCTGATACTCGGCTGCCACCGCT
>CAIJWY010000212.1 GCA_903824455.1 uncultured Micrococcales bacterium | reverse complement strand
GGTTTGTATAAAAGCTCACCTGCTCCCCTGCGGCAGAGACTACAAGAGGTAAGCAACCTGTCTATTCTGCCACACGAGCGGCCTTAAGCGCTAGTCGCTAAGTAGATCGGGTCGCACGGCTTTGGTTCGTTCAACCTGCTGGGCGTGGCGCCAGGCTGCGATGGCCGCGTGATTGCCACTAGTTAGAACTTCTGGTACATCAAAACCGCGCCAGGAGGCTGGCTTCGTGTAACTCGGGTATTCGAGAAGACCAGACTCAGTGTGAGATTCTTCAACAAGAGATTCGGCGTTACCGATCACCCCGGGAATTAGTCGCGCAATTGACTCAATCATCGCGATGGCGGCCACTTCCCCACCGTTGAGAATGTAGTCGCCAATACTGATGAGCCGAACTTTGCCCTTAGTGGCCGCATAGTCGACTACGCGTTGGTCAATGCCTTCATAGCGACCGCAAGCAAAAACGATGTGCTTGACGCCGGCTAATTCATGAGCTGTGGCCTGCTTGAAAACTTCGCCGGCTGGATTCGTGAACACTATTACAGTTTCACCGTCGGCAGCTAAAAGATCATCGAAAGCCAAACCCCAAGGCTCAGGCTTCATGAGCATTCCGGCACCGCCACCGTATGGCGAATCGTCGACGGTTTTGTGTTTGTCGGAGGTGTACGTTCGAAGATCGTGAGCCTCGAATTGAATTAGATTATTGTCACGCGCTTTACCAAGCAGCGAAAGGTTAAGTGCGTCGAAGTATTCGGGAAAAATAGTGATCGCGTCAATCCGCATGGCTACTCTTCAATCTCTTCAAACAAACCAAGCGGCGGTGTGACAATCACCTTGCCGGCTTTGATGTCGACTTCAGGAACAATTGCTTTCACAAAAGGAACCAGAATCTCGGTTTCACCCGATTTCACGATGAGCATGTCTTGGGAAGGCATGTGGTCGACGCGAATTACTTCGCCCGCCTCTTTACCATCTCGATAAACCTTCAGACCTACCAACTGGTGGTCGTACCAGGCATCGGATTCGTTCGGAAGTATCGTGGTGTCGGCATGTACCAAAAGAATTGCTTTGATTAGCGATTCGGCCTTGTCGCGATCGTCGATGCCTTCGAGAAAAATTACCGGAGCTTTGTTATACCAACGAAGTTCGGTCACCGTAAGTGTCTTACCAAACCAGGGGGATTCTTCAGGAACCTGAAGTTCTAAAACTGCACCAGGCACAAACCGCTCATTTGGGCTGTCGGTATATAGTTCGAGTTTGATTGCTCCTTTTAGGCCATGCGCTTTTAGTAGGCGGCCAACTCGGAGTTGAGTTTTATTAGAAATCTGTATCCACCACGTCGACGCGGATCTTTTTGCCGTCGGCTAGAGCCTTTACCACGGTACGCAGTGACTTAGCAGTGCGACCGCCGCGCCCGATTACTCGGCCAAGGTCCTCCGGGTGCACGTTGATCTCCAGTAGCTCTTCGCCACGGTTGGTTTTACGTGCAGTTACGGTGGCGTCTTCCGGGTGGTCGACGATTCCCTTGACTAAGTGTTCGAGCGCAGCAGCTAACACTTTACTTAAGCCTCTTCTGCTGGAGTTTCAGCTTCTGCAGCAGGTGCTTCTGCAGCAGGTGCTTCTTCAGCGACTACTTCTTCAACAGCTGCTTCTGCAGCAGGTGCTTCTTCAACCACTGCTTCTTCAACAGCAACTTCTTCAACAGCTACTTCATCAGCAACAGCTTCAGCTTCTTCCGAAACAGCAACCTCTACGGTTTCCGCAACAGCGATTTCTTCAACTGCCGCTGGAGCGTCTTCCGAAACCGGTGCGGTTTCTGCAACAACTTCAGCCTTAGCCTTCTTCTCTTCCTTTGGAAGGAGAACTGGCTTCTTCTTGGTGTCGATTACGAATTCAACCTTGGCTTCTTTGAGTAAAACCTTGTTTTCCGACTTCTCACCCTTTGATGCCTGGTAGTCACCGGTGAGCTTTAGAAGTGCCATTACCTGCTCGGTTGGCTGTGCGCCAACGCTTAGCCAGTACTGGGCACGCTCAGAGTTAACTTCAATGATCGATGGGTGTTCGGTTGGTACGTAACGACCAATTTCTTCGATGGCACGGCCATCGCGCTTGGTGCGCGAGTCGGCAACGACGATACGGTAGTGAGGCGCACGGGTTTTCCCGAGACGCTTTAGGCGGATTTTTACAGCCACAATGCTCCTGTTATTTGTATTGGGGCGAACGTTCCACCGTGAGCGTGGGGTGCACACTCGGTAGAGAAGCTCTATGGGTAGCCAATAAGTTTGGGTAGAGGGTCAAACTCTTGGCAACCTGTCTATTTTAGGGGTTTTCTTTCGTAATTCAAAGCCCTAGAGCCCGAAAGATGAACCTGAGCTGTTTCCACCGTAAGGATTTCCGCTGTTTTCGGCGGCACGCTTAGCTGGATTACCAGATTTCGAACCCTTTTTCTTGTCATTCTTCTTTGACTTACCGCCGATGTAGCCACCGCCAACCTGAGGCATGCCGGGCATTCCCCCGCCCAGCTGTGGCATGGCACCTTTGGCCATCGTCTTCATCATTTTCGCAGCCTGCTCGAACCGGTTCACCAATGAATTCACTTCGGTAACCGTGGTTCCGGAACCTTTAGCGATTCGAAGCCGACGGGAACCGTTCAAAACCTTCGGTTGGTGACGTTCGCTTGGAGTCATCGAGCGAATGATTGCCTCGGTGCGGTCGATTTCTTTTTCGTCGAAGTTTTCCAACTGATTCTTCATCTGTCCGGCGCCTGGCAACTTGGCGAGAAGTTCCTTCATGGAACCCATCTTCTTGAGCTGCTGCATTTGTTCTAGGAAGTCTTCGAGGGTGAACTCGGATTTGGCGATCTTTTCGGCTAGCTTGGCCGATTCAACGTCGTCGAACTGCTTTTGGGCCTGCTCGATCAGGGTAAGAACATCACCCATGTCGAGAATTCGACTCGCCATGCGGTCTGGGTAGAACGGCTCGAAGGCATCTAACCCTTCACCGGTTGAAGCGAAGATGATTGGCTTGCCGGTTACCGAAGAAACCGAAAGCGCCGCACCACCGCGAGCATCGCCATCGAGCTTGGTGAGAACGACACCGGTGATTCCAACGCCATCCTCGAAAGCCTTAGCCACGTTGACCGCGTCTTGACCAATCATCGCGTCGATGACGAACAGCACTTCGTCGGGGTCAACGGCCTTTCGAATATCACGGGCCTGTTTCATCAACTCTTCGTCGATGCCAAGTCGGCCGGCGGTGTCGACGATAACCACCGAGAACTGTTTCTTAGCCGCGTGCTTGATCGAATCCTTGGCAACCTTGACCGGGTCACCCTTGCCATTGCCAGGTTCTGGTGCAAAGACCTCAACGCCAGCGCGCTCACCAACCACCTGCAGCTGATTCACGGCATTTGGGCGCTGGAGGTCGGCGGCTACCAACATTGGTGTTTGACCCTGGTCTTTTAGCCATTTGGCGAGTTTTCCAGCCAGAGTGGTTTTACCAGAGCCCTGAAGACCAGCCAGCATGATCACGGTTGGCCCGGTTTTGGCAAAAGTCAGCTTGCGCTGCTGGCCACCGAGGATGTTGACCAGCTCTTCGTTAACGATCTGAACTACCTGCTGAGCCGGGTTCAGTGCCTTGTTTACTTCATCGCCGAGTGCGCGGTCGCGGATGGCGTTGATAAAAGCTTTTACGACATCGAGAGCAACATCGGCTTCTAGCAGTGCTCTGCGAATTTCGCGCAGGGTGGCATCGATGTCGGCTGCACTCAGCTTGCCCTTCGCGCGAAGGTTTTTGAAAGTTTCGACCAAGCGGTCGGAGAGGTTGCCGAACAAAGCCACTTCTAGCTCACCAATCCGCGAGCGAACTCGCTAGCCTCAAAAAACGCAAAGTCGGCAATTCCCTCGCCAACACCTACAAGTTTTACAGGGATGCCTAGTTCGCGCTGGATTGAGTAAACAATTCCACCCTTGGCAGTGCCATCAAGTTTGGTAAGGGCAACTCCGGTCACCTTGGCAACTTCGGCAAAAGCTTTCGCCTGAACCATTCCGTTTTGGCCGGTGGTGGCATCGATTACTAACAAAACTTCGGCGATGACACAGTTCTTTTCAACCACGCGACGAATCTTTTCAAGTTCGTTCATCAGGTCGGTTTTGTTCTGCAGGCGACCTGCGGTGTCGATGATCAGAACGTCGGCCTGCTGAGCCAAGGCAACCTCGGTTCCTTCAAAGGCAACCGACGCTGGGTCTTGACCTTCGGTCTTTGGGCGAACCAGTGTGGCACCGGCGCGTTCCGACCAGGTGGCAATCTGTTCCACGGCTGCGGCACGGAAGGTGTCGGCGGCGGCAATCACCACGCGTGATCCGGCTTCGCCCAAATACTTGGCCAGCTTTCCAATGGTGGTGGTCTTGCCAACTCCGTTGACGCCAACCACTAGAACCACGTAAGGTAACTGCCCGGACGACAGGTTCAACTCTTTATCGTTGCGTTCGAGATTTTCGGTGATTAGGTCCGCAAGGATCTTTTTCAGTTCAACCTCGGATGATGCGCCAGATTTTTTGGCACGAAGTTTTACCTCG
>CAIJWY010000211.1 GCA_903824455.1 uncultured Micrococcales bacterium | reverse complement strand
CCTCACTCTCGGGTCGATGAAAGCGTAGACGATGTCGAGGATCATGTTCATAACAACCACAATTGCAGCGGCCAAAATTGTGGTTCCCACGATCACTGGTAGATCGATATCTACTACCGCGCCCAAAGACAACCGCCCCATGCCAGGAAGGTTGAACACAGCCTCGGTAAGAATTGCGCCACCTAGCAATCCGGCGAAGTCAAGGCCGGCCATGGTTACGATCGGGGCTAATGCTGCTCGCATCGTGTGCTTGCCAAGAATTACACCGTCGCTTAGACCTTTGGCGCGGGCAGTTCGAATGAAATCCTCGGTAGAAATTTCAAGAATCTGGCTGCGCACAAAACGCGTATAGATCGCAGCATACGCAAAGGCCAAGGTGACCCAGGGTAGAACCATGCTGAGGAACCAAGCCACAATATCTTCTTCCGGCGGGGTGTAACCGCCGGCAGGGAAAGGAGACCAATCAAGCTTGATTACCAAGAAAACAATCAGCATTAGGCCAGTTAGGAAAGTTGGAAGGGAAGTTCCAACCAGCACGAATGCGGTGGAAAGGGTATCCCAAATTTTGCCGCGGAATTTGGCAGCAATAATGCCAAGTCCAACGCCGACAATTAACCACAGGATTAGTGAACCGATGGCAAGTGAAAGTGTTACTGGAAGCGCTTCGAACATAAGGTCGGTAACGCAGGCGTGCGATTGCACCGAATATCCAAAAGATGGGGCGGCGCAGTGAATAAATGCAGCGCCCTCGCCAAAGTCACGTCCGGCGAAAAGACCAACGATGAAGACCCAATACTGTTCGAGGAACGATTTGTCATAGCCCAAACGATGACGGTTCGCCTCAATGATTCCCGGGTCGTTACAGTTTTTACCGCAGGTCAACGTGGCTGGGTCGAAGGGCAGTAGAGCAAAAATTACAAAGACGGTAAAGCTAACCGCAAGGAGGATCAGTATGGTAACTCCGAGCCTGCGTGAGATGTAGGCCAAAAGACCGTTCATCATTTCCTTTCAAAACTTGCGATTGTTTTGTGAATGCCCGTGGTGTTGGGGCAAGCCCCAACACCACGGAACAATCAACTATTTGTTACTTCTTGATGTAAAGGTCACCGAATGATAGTGAACCCTGTGGCTCCCAGAAGAAGGCACCACCGATCTTTGAACCCCAGATTTCCTGAGTCTTCGAGAAGACACCAGGGATAACCCACATTTGGTCCATTGCGTACTTGTTTAGAGCAGCCCATTCCTTACCCTGCTTAACACGGTCAGTTTCGCTCAAGTTTGCGTCTGAACGCTTCTTGAACTCTGCATAGGCTGGGTCGTCCCAGTTCTGTGACATTGGGAAACCACCCTCGGCAGTGAACAACTCAGGTACAACGGTTGAAGCGTTGGCCCAGTCTGGAGCCCAACCACCGGCAGATAGGTCGCCTTGCTTGGTTGCGTCTAGAACAATCGAGTAGTACTTACCTGGTTCGATGAAGTTGAACTTCATCGTTACACCAATTGCAGCCATTGACTCGATCCAGATTGCCGAAGCACTCTTGCTGGTTGGAGTGTCTGCTACGTCGTAGAAAATTCCCTGGTTAGGGTCAGTTGCACGGGCGTAAAGATCAGGACATTCGGTCTTTGCCTGGTCCATTAGGGCCTTGGCCTTCTCGATGTTACCTTCTGGCTTCCAGTCAGGGTCGCCTGCAGCCCAACCAGTTGGAGCGTAGTCAAGACCCATTAGAGGCTTGATTACACCGTCGGCAGGGTCACCATTGAACGCCTGACCACCGGAAAGGGTGATCAAAGAATCGAAGTTCTTTGCGTAGTAGATTGCCTGACGAACTGGTAGACAGTTCAGCTTCTTCACGTTGACAGCTGCGTAACGAACATATGGGTCGTAAACGTTTAGAGCGCGTCCCTCGTACTTAGCGAGAACGTTACCCTTGTCGTCGAATACTTTCGATAGGTTGGTTGGCAATAGTGCGTCAAGTGAAACAGCGACCTTGTCCTTGTCGGCAAGCATGATCTGGTCCGTAACTTCAGGAGACTGACCAAACTTCACAACAATCTTGTCTGGGTTCGCACGGTTTGCGCGTAGTGGGTCAGAAGACGCACTCCACTTTTCGTTGCGAACTAGAACCATCGAGCCGTTGATCTTGTATGACTTGATCTTGTAAGGACCGGTCGACACTGGGTGCATGTCGTACTGGTCTCCGTCATCCTTGGCCTTTGGCACTGGGCTGAAAGACAGGTAGGTAACGGTGTAGTTGAAGTCACCAACTGGACGCTTCAGGTTGAAGGTAATGGTCTTGTGGTCGGCTGAACAAGTAACGGCCTTATCGAACGATGCGGTGTCGTTTGCTGCATCGGTTGAGTAAGGGCCCTTGTATGCCGAAGAACCATCTTCTGCAGAAGGCACGTCTAGCATGCTGATTGCATAGGTAGGACCATCGGTGATGATGTCGGTAGCGAAGGTGCGAGACACACCGTACTTGATATCTTCACAGGTGATTGGGCTACCGTCTTCGAAGGTTGAACCATCGCGTAGGGTGAATTCCCACTTTTTGTTTCCGTTCGAAGCAGTACCCAAGTCGGTAGCTAGGTCTGGAACAATTGCAGAACCATCAGCACCTTTGGCGCGGTCGTAGGCAGTCAGCGTGCGCTGAAGGTACGAACCAAACCAAGCAATGTGCATTCCGGTGTAGTTACGCTGTGGATCAGCGTGGGTCCAGGCTTCAGCCTGAGTGAGGTACGTGATAGTACCTCCGGCATTTGCTGGAGCACAGCCAGTTAGCAGTCCTCCGGCTAGAGCCGCAGCCGAAAGTGTAGCTAACGCTAACTTCAAGCTTTTCTTGCTTTTCAACATTTCACCCTCCTAGGTTGATGTTTTCTTTTTATTACTCCGGGTGGAGTAAGTCTTATGTCTCACTCTTTGGATCTAACGCATCTCTCAATGCATCACCGAGTAAGTTGAAGGTCAGCACCAATAGGATCAGCGCCAGAGCGGGGATAAAGAAGTAAACCGTGTTATTCATCATGTACTTGGTTGAGTCGGCGATGATCGTTCCCAGAGTAGGCATTGGAGGTTGCACACCGATACCGAGATAAGAGAACACGGCTTCTGCGCTCAGGTATCCGGGAAGCGCTAACGAAACATAGATGATGATTGGCGTCCAAACGTTTGGCAAGACCTCTTTAACCAAAATGCGGAAGTCGGATGCGCCAAGTGCCTGGGCCGATAGAACGAAGTCGCGCTCGCGAATCGAAATAACCTGTGAACGAATGATTCGGCTCAAATAAGGCCAGCCGAAGATTGCGAAAATCAGGATTAGGTAAAGAATGCGGGCCTCGTTACCTCGAATTAGCCCGGATTTTTCCATGCGCTCAATGGTTGGTGCACTCAGTGCGATGATCATGAAGAACGTTGGGAAAGCAAGCAGGAAGTCGGTGAAGCGGCCAATCACTCCATCGATACGACCACGGAAGTAACCTCCGACAATTCCCATGAACAAACCTAGAACTACCGTAATCAGTGTGGATGCCAAAGCAATTAGGAAAGATACGCGGGCACCAAAAAGCATTCTGGCTAGAAGATCGTAGCCGATACCGGGAATTACTCCGAGCGGGTGTTTGGCGCTAATGCCGTTCCAGTCGCCAGGGACTTCACCTCGGTTATCAAGAGCATCTTCGTCGCGGGCGTTTGGGTCTATGCCGAGAAGTGAGTAAATGACTGGGGAAAGGACTACTAGAAAAATCGCGAGTAGCGCAACGACCAGCGAAGGTATAGCTACCTTGTTGCTCTTAAATCTGCGCCAGGACAGTTCACGCGGGCTGTGCCCTTGTAACTTCTGTTCGGCTTCTTTGCTAAACACTCCCCTAATCTAGTCTGTAAGGGCTTTACAATGTAGTCGGAAAGTTGGTTACTAGGTAACGAATTGGTAAAAGATGATTCTGCCTAATTAGTGAGTTCTCAGCCAACCATTTCCCTCGCCACGAAGCGCCAATTGGGCTATTTGTAAGCCTCCCAGGGCCAAAGTGAGTTCGGCTCGAGAGAGACCCGAGGCAATGGCTATCGTTTCAAATGACTGTTCGCGGGTTGTTAAGGCGTCGAGAGCTCGAAGTTCAAGTGATCCGAGACTGCTTTGGTCAGGGATTGATGGCTCTCTCCAGCCAAGTTCCAACGGCAAATCTGCCGCATCTAGAAGCAGTTCGGCCAGTTGATCTCTAATCAGCCGATTGCAGCCAGCAGAAGACGGGCTATTAATCGGCCCTGGAACAGCGAAAACCCTTCGATTCAAAACATTCGCGTGGCTGGCAGTGTTGATTGAGCCAGAGCGCCAACCGGCTTCGGTAACCACAACGGCTTCGCAAAGGGCTGCAATCAATCGATTTCGTTGCAAAAACCTCCAACGTGTTGGTTTAGAGCCGGGCGCCATTTCGCTCAGCAGTAACCCGGTGTGAGAAATTTCGTCAAATAACTGCCAATTACCCGAAGGGTAAAGGTTATCGAGTGAACCAGCCATAACCGCAACGGTTACAGCTTCTTGGCTGAGGGTTACCCGATGAGCCACTGCATCAACTCCGAGTGCGCCCCCGGAAATAATCGCACCGCCTTCCTTTACCAATCCGGTCACGGTATCGGCGGTGACCCTCTGCCCATAGCTGGTGCAGGTTCGTGAACCCACAATCGCAACGGCACGATTGAAACTTGCGAAGTTTTTGGGATTACCGCGAAACCAAAGGGCGATTGGAGCGTGCTCACCCAGCGCTGTAAGCGACTTTGGCCAAAGGTTATCGGTCGGTAGCAGTAGTTGGGCATCACTTCTCAGAGCCGTGCGCCTCAGATCAGCCGGCAATGCGGGCGAGTATCTTGGCAACCACCTTTCGTAAGCGGCAGCCAATTCGGCACTGGTTAGG
>CAIJWY010000210.1 GCA_903824455.1 uncultured Micrococcales bacterium | reverse complement strand
GCGATGGCCTTGGCCTCGGCTTTCGACAGGCTAATCAGGGGTTTCACAAACTAAACTCTAAACCAGAACAAAAACCAAGAGGATTCCATGTCACTGCAACCAGCACAACCAGCGCCAACTCTCGAAGACTTCGAGCGCGCTGAGATTATTGTGCGCGCGGTTGCCAACGTAACTCCGGTGTTGCACAGCAACGCACTCACCGAAATAACCGGGGTTGAGGTTCTAATGAAGGCCGAGAACCTTCAGCGAACCGGCGCATACAAACTTCGCGGTGCCTATCACCGCATGACCAAACTGACTCCTGCCGAGCGTAAAAAGGGAGTAATAGCCGCCTCTGCCGGTAACCACGCGCAAGGCGTTGCCCTGGCTGCCAAGAAGCTGGGAATCAAGGCAACTATCTACATGCCGATTGGTGCTTCGCTACCAAAATTTGAGGCCACTAAACATTACGGTGCCGACGTGGTGCTCGAAGGTGCGGTTTTTGCCGAGACCTTGGCTGCCGCCCAAGCTTTTGCTTTGAAAAAAGGCCTAATCTTTATCCCGCCATATGATCACCTAGACGTGGTTTTAGGCCAGGGAACCGTTGGATTAGAAATCTTGGAACAGGTTCCAGATGTGGACAACGTGATTGTTTCAATCGGTGGTGGCGGTTTGGCTGCCGGCGTTGCCACTGTGGTGAAGGCCTACGCGGCCAAACACAAACGAAAGATCAAGGTCTTCGGCGTGCAGGCTGAAAACGCGGCCTCCTATGTGGCTTCCCTTAAGGCTAGAAAGCCAGTGAGAATTGACACCAAACGAACCATCGCCGATGGAATCGCTGTGGCTGTGCCTGGCAAGATTCCGTTCGAACTAATTAAGAAAAACATCGACAAAGTTGTGGCTGTGAGCGACGACGAAATCGCGAAGGCAATCGTGTTGCTACTCGAGCGCGCCAAGATGGTGGTTGAACCGGCGGGTGCCGCAACGGTCGCTGCCCTTATGTCGGGGGCAATCAAGCCAAAGGGAAAGACCGTAGTAATTCTTTCCGGGGGCAACATCGACCCACTGCTTCTGCAGAAGGTGATCGGCCACGGGCTGATGGCTGCCGAGCGTTATACCGATGTGTCGCTAATGCTGCCAGACCGTCCCGGTCAGTTGGTTAAAGCCGCAGAAGCAATCGCGGCTGCACATGGCAACGTCGTTGAGGTGCTCCACACTCGTAATGGAAAAGACCTCGACATCAGCGAAGTTGAACTTAGGCTTTCGATTGAGACATCGGGTCACGAACATCGCGAGCGAGTTTTTGAAGCACTGCGAGCAGCTGGTTTGAACCCGAGAGTTCCGAGCTAGAACCTAGCCGTTGAAACGTTCGACGTTTAGAACTTTCACCGTAATCGTTTTACCCATCGGGGTTTTGTATTCGGCAACTTCGCCAATCTTCTTACCGAGGATGGCGTTGCCCAGCGGTGAGTCTGGCGAATAAACGGTGATGTGGTCTTCGGCTATCTCTGCCGAACCAAGCAAGAAACTGGTTTCGGAACCGCCTAGCTCAACCGTGATCCACATTCCCTGCTCAACTAAACCGTGCGAGCCGTGAGGTTCACCAACCACCGCGCTAGACAAAATGTTTTCAAGACGGTAAATGCGCGCCTCGATCTTGCCCTGCTCTTCCTTGGCAGCGTGGTAACCGCCATTCTCCTTGAGGTCACCCTCTTCACGAGCTTCACCAATACGCCGGGCAATGTCTGGGCGACCCACTTTCAGCAGGTGCTCAAGTTCGGCGGCGAGGCGATCAAACGCGTCTTGGGTAAGCCAGGTTGGTTCTTCAGACATGGGCTCAATTCTATTTGACGCGGCAACCATCGGCACGAAGTACCGAAGCTGGTTCCAGGGTTTTCACAATTACCTGAAGCGCCTTTTTGTCGCTGTTATTGGCGGGAATTTGCACTTCCACGAAACCAACCACGTTACCTCTCGCGGCAGAGGCTTTGAAACTGCAGGAAGCGCCTTCTGGGCCGGTTAGCGCAGTGTAATTACCCAAGATGTGATTGGCGTCAACCTGCTGGTAACTGGTCACCTCAACGCTGGCTAGTGGTTTGGCAATGAATGACGAATAAATCGCAAAAATCAGGAAACCTAGCAACAACGCAGAGGCCAAAACAATGGTCGATGGGCGCAGTTTGGAACCACGACGACCATAGCGTTCGTCCATTTTTGTCGTTTGGGCCATGGTTCTAGGCTAGTCGCAAAATGCGGGCATACTTAAAACATGCAGTTCTTGAAAGCTCTTGTGGCCTTTGATCCAAATCTAGAAACCATCGACCCGCTGAACGACCCGGATAAGGTTTACTACAGCCCTGGAGTGATCGGTTTCGTAGCCGTATTTCTCATGATGTTGGCGGCAACTGTCTTGATTATCGACATGGTGAAACGAATTCGTCGAGTGCGTTACCGGTCCGAGATTCAGGAAAAGCTAGCCAGCGAAGCTGCCGGGAAGCGGAGCAAGACCAATAAGTAAGGCCGCGGTCCAGTGGCTCAGAAAAGCAGCCACGGTTAGTGCGTGAAAAATCTCGTGGAAGCCGAAGTGCTTTTTACTGGGATTAGGCCATTTGAACCCGTAAACCAGTGCACCGATCGTGTACGCCAAACCACCACTGAGAATTAGAACCATCATGGGTAGGTTGGCCGCCATGAAATCTTGGATGTAAACCAGAGCGCCCCAACCCATGCCCACGTAAATCGGCACGTAGAGCCAACGTGGTGCGGTGATCCAAAAGATCCTGAAACTGATACCGATCAAAGTCATCGACCAGATTGCAATTAGCAGGATCAAACCTTTTTCAAACGGCAAAGCCAACATGGTGATTGGTGTGTAGCTTCCCGCGATCAGTAAAAAGATGTTGGCATGATCGATGCGTTTCAACACCAACTTGGTTTTTGGTTTCCAATTGAAGCGGTGGTAGAGAGCTGAGTTTCCGAACAGTAAGAACGATGAAGCCAAGAAAATCGAACCGGCAACCTTGGCAGCAGCCCCTTGGCCTAGAACAATCAGTAGCACTCCGCCGGCGATCACAATTGGCAAAATGCCCGCATGTAACCAACCGCGCATAGTTGGCTTCTCTTCGGTGATTACCGGAAAGCCAGATGACACAGGCAAAAAGATCGACTGTGTGTCATCAATTTTTGGCTGGTCCATGCTTTCAAGCCTAGTAGCCTAGTCTCGTGCGCAACCTGATTTATCGGATCTACGAACGCAGACTAGCCTCTCGTCTTGCGATCGATGCTCGACCCAAGCATGTTGCGGTAATACTCGACGGCAACCGTCGATGGGCCGCCCTAAAAGACGGGCACACCGCTAAGGATGGTCACACGGCCGGCGCTCTGAAGACTCGAGAGTTTCTGGGTTGGTGCGATGAACTCGGCATCGAGTTGGTTACCCTCTATCTGCTTTCAACCGACAATCTCACCAACCGCAAGAGTCAAGAGCTCGACGACTTAGTTGGAGTCATCACCGATCTGGTGCAAACTCTCTCGGAATCCGGTCG
>CAIJWY010000209.1 GCA_903824455.1 uncultured Micrococcales bacterium | reverse complement strand
TTGGTGCGGTCTAGTAGGTCAGAGGTCATCTGCTCAAACTGGGCGCGGGTTAGAGTTTCGTCTAGGTTGGCCGGACCGTTTTCGGTTAGCGACAGGTAGGGAAGCTGAATGTTCGCACTCATCGACTGCGAAAGTTCCTTCTTCGCCTGTTCGGCTGCTTCCTTTAGTCGCTGCAGAGCAATCTTGTCGCCCGATACATCAACTCCGGTGGTTTCCTTGAACTTCTTCACTAGGTGATCAACCACACGCTGGTCCCAGTCGTCGCCGCCGAGACGGTTATCACCCGAGGTTGAACGAACCTGGATGGTTGAGAATTCGTCGTCTTTGCCAACTTCTAGTAGCGAAACGTCGAAGGTTCCTCCACCGAGGTCGAAGACCAGGATGAGTTCGTCTTCTTTACCCTTGTCTAGGCCATAGGCCAGCGCGGCAGCGGTTGGCTCGTTGATGATTCGAAGAACGTTAAGTCCGGCGATTTCACCAGCATCCTTGGTTGCCTGACGCTCGGCGTCGTTGAAGTAGGCCGGCACGGTGATTACCGCGTCGGTTACTGATTCACCCAGGTAGGTTTCTGCGTCGCGCTTTAGCTTTGCCAAAATGCGGGCCGAAATTTCCTGTGGGGTGTACTTTTTGTCGTCGACTGCGAAGGTCCAGTCGGTTCCCATGTGACGCTTCACCGATGCGATGGTGCGATCTACGTTGGTTACTGCCTGACGCTTGGCGGTTTCACCAACGAGCACTTCGCCGTCTTTGGTGAATGCAACCACCGACGGGGTGGTGCGGAAGCCTTCTGCGTTAGCGATTACGGTGGGCTCTCCACCTTCCAGCACGCTAACGGCGCTGTTGGTGGTGCCGAGGTCGATGCCTACTGCACGTGCCATATGTGTTTCTCCTTGTTTACTCGCCCTGAGGCGATCTTTCGGTTTAGCTACTCAAAGTTGAGTGGCATTGACTCAAGTTTCACAAACTCCAAGACGTTTGTCAAGTAAGAAACCTGAAAGTTGAGTGTGAATCGCTCAACTTTGAATTCGTTACCTAAAAAGACAAACGGTCTAGAACATTCGCCTAAGTGCGGTCTTAGGATTTACCTATGACGATCAATGCGGCTCCGAAGATTAACAAACGCGCTACTCTCTCATGGGCACTTTGGGACTGGGCTGAACAGCCTTACCCAACCCTCATGCAAACCTTCATCTTCCCCGTCTACCTAACCGGCACGGTTGCCGCTGGAATCAAGAACGCCGACCAGCAGCTCGGTTGGGCCACCGCCATCGCCGGACTTCTACTGGCCCTAATCGCACCCGTTCTCGGCCGCCGATCAGACGAAACCGGACGCCGCAAACTTTGGCTCCTAATCAACACCGGAATTTTGGTCGTTGTAACCGCCGCCAGCTTCTTCGTTGAACCGAAACCGGAATACTTCCTCATGGGTCTGGTGCTCTATGGAATCGGATCTGTCATTCAAGAATCAGCATTCATCAACTACTACGCCATGCTCAAAGGCGTAACCACCGAAAAGAACATCGGACGAATCTCCGGCTATGCCTGGGGTCTTGGCTATGTTGGTGGAATCATCCTGCTGCTAATCTCACTAGTCGGTTTCGTATTGCCAGATAACCCATGGTTTGGCATCGGCAAAGAAAACGCGATTCATGTTCGCACCATCTTCTTATTCGCTGCAGCCTGGATCCTGGTCTTCACCATCCCGCTACTCCTCTGGGTTCCTGAAATCGCCAAAAAGGCTGGCGCTAAGAAGGAATCAATCCTCCAGTCTTATGCCGGTCTGTATAACCAGCTAAAGACCTTGCGCAAGCAAGCACCAGAAACTTTCAAGTTCCTAATCTCAAGCGCTGTTTACCGCGACGGCCTGGCTGGAGTCTTCACCTTTGGTGCAGTTCTCGGAACGCTATCCTTCGGCTTCGACACCCAGTCGATAATCTTCTACGGAATCGGCGCCAACATTGTTGCCGCCATCGGTGCGGCCATCGGAGGTCGTCTCGACGACATCGTTGGTTCACGAACCGTGATCCTCGGATCACTAATCGGACTAATGGTGAGCGCCAGCGGAGTCTTCTTCTTCCGCGACTACGGTCAAATCACCTATTGGGTCTTCGGGCTGCTACTAACGCTATTCGTTGGCCCTGCCCAAGCATCGAGCCGAACCTTCGTTGCTCGCTTCACCCCGGTTGGTCGTGAGGGAGAGGTGTTCGGCCTTTACCAAACCACCGGACGCGCCATTAGCTTCCTATCGGGCACCATGTGGGCACTGAGCATCGCTGCCGCCAACTACTTCCTCGGCGGAGACAAGAACACCATCTACGGCATCTGGGGTCTCATGCTGATTCTGCTGGTTGGTACGGTCCTGCTATCGCGGGTGCACCCACGTCCGGCAGTTATCGACGCCTAGTCCGAACGTTCTTATTTGGCGGTGAGCTGAATCGTTTGCGCCTCGGCGCCGGCGAACTCAAAAGTCACGTTGACTTTGTCGCCGAACGTTATTGGCTTGGAAAGCTCCATCAGAACCAGGTGCTTTCCAGATTCTCGCAGTTCCAGGGTTTGACCAACGTGGATCTCAATACCATCTTTTAGAGTTTGCACGGCTGAACCCGCGCGGTCCACGATTAGGATTTGCGA
>CAIJWY010000208.1 GCA_903824455.1 uncultured Micrococcales bacterium | reverse complement strand
GGTAGGGAAACGCCCGGTTACATTCCGAACCCGGAAGCTAAGACTACCTGCGCCGATGGTACTGCAAGGGTGACCTTGTGGGAGAGTAGGACACCGCCGGACTTAATTTGCGAAAATGGCCACCTTTTATAAGGTGGCCATTTTTGTTTTAAATAGTATTTCGAAGGAGCTGCAATGGCAGATCAGGATAGAAGTCGACCAAACGGTCGCACTCCCGCACGCTCGGGTGGTGCTCGTCGTGATTCTCGCGACGCTAAGCCGGCACGCCCGGCCTGGCAGGAGCGGGTTGCCAATAATCCTGATCAGGATTACACGAAGCCTAAAGCTCCCGCGATTCCAGACGAAATTAACTCAAGTGAGCTTCCTCTGCAGCTTCGGGTGCAGCTGAAAACACTTACCGAGGAGAATGCCGAGCAGGTTGCTCGTCATTTGGCGATGGTTCGACTTTTGATTGAACAAGACCCAGAGCTGGCTCTAGAACACGCTAAAACAGCGGCTTCTAGGGCTGGCCGTATTGCTTTCATTCGCGAAACACTCGGCGTCACCGCCTACACCGCAGGTGATTTCGGGTTGGCCCTTCGTGAACTTTTGGCACATCGTCGTGCCACCGCGTCACAGGATCAGTTGCCGCTCATTGTTGATAGCGAACGAGGCCTGGGTCGACCAAAACGTGCGCTCGAGGAAGGTCGTTCGGTTGATCGAAACACTCTAGAGCCATCGGTTCGAGTGAATCTGGCCATAGCCATGTCGGGCGCTCGTTTAGATCTAGAGCAAAACGAACTGGCTTTGGCCGAACTGGAAATCCGTGAACTAGATCCAACCAAGGTTTTTGAATATTCGGTACCGCTTTTTTGGGCTTACGCCGACACCCTTGAGATTCTTGGTCGAACCGAGGAGTCCAAACACTGGTCGAAATTGGCAGAACGTGCCGAACAGGCTCTTAATCCGGAAAGTACCGGGGAAGCCGAAGCGATTTCGGTGCTTGAAGAGTTCGAGATTCCGTTGCGCCGTGACGAGCAAGAAGCAGCCGATGAAAAGCACGCTGAAAAGGAATTGAAGCGCCGCGAAGATCAACGTGCGGCTTCGATAGCTGAACACAAGAGCTCTACGGAACCGGCTCTACCTCGGGAAGAAGCTCCAGTCATCGAACTAGATTTTGGTGATGGTCGACCATCAACCAGAAAACCTCGAAGCGAGGATGGGCGGGGTAAACGTGGCTAAGCGTCTAATCGACGGGTATGACTCCCTATTCGCCGACCTTGACGGCGTGATTTACGAGGGAGGCAAGGCCATTGCACACGCCATTCCAACCCTTGTTGAACTAAAGACTGCCGGATTACCCCTGGCCTATGTAACCAACAACTCTTCCAGAAAACCGCAAACCATCGCCGACCAAATTTCCAGCTATGGCATAACTGTGACTGCGGATGAAATAGTTTCATCGGGTCAAACCGGGGTAGAGCTGCTCAGCACCCTAATCGAGCCTGGATCTAAGGTTTTGGTAGTTGGCGGCGAGGGTCTTCGAAACTACACGGAACAGGCCGGTTTTGTTTTGGTGGCCGATTCCACTGAAAATCCGGCAGCTGTTATCCAGGGGTTTTCTCCCGACATTGGCTGGAAACACCTGGCCGAGGCGGCTTATGCAATTCAAAACGGAGCGAAGTGGGTTGCCACCAACTCCGACTGGACGATTCCGCAGGAGCGAGGCATCGCACCTGGTAACGGCACCCTCATTTCCGCGGTTCATACCGCTGTTGGTCAGCTGCCACTGGTGGCCGGAAAACCCGAAGTCGCAATCTTCGAAACTGCCAAACGTCGTCTCGACGTATCGCGTCCACTATTTGTCGGAGATCGAATCGACACCGACATCCTCGGCGCCAATCGAGCCGGAATCGATTCGGTCCTAGTGCTAACCGGTATCAGCAAGGCGAAGGAACTTCTGGCCACCACAGCTGAATCAAACCCCACTTTTGTTATCGAAAATTTGCGGGAACTGCTCCTGCCATACGTGCCCCCGAAGCAGACCAAACGAGGCTTCAGGTTACGCGATGCGGAGGTTGAACTGCTCGGGAACAGGGTTCGCGTCGTGGCCGGTCAGCCAAACAGTATCGACGCACTACGCTGCGCCTGCGCGCTGATCTGGAACAGCGGAAAAGCTATCCACACCCTCGATGTTGAACCATCACTTTACGAATAGGCTAGAAGCATAATGTCTAACGAAATCGTCGAAAATGTAGCTTCCGAGCTCGAGCGCATCGCTGCGATACCAATTGGTGAGCAGCCTGCCGCATATTCGCAGTTACAGCAAAAACTTCAGCAGGTACTCGACGGTAAGCCTTGGTCAGAGTAGACATAGCCCTTACCGAGGCTGGCCTGGCTCGTTCGCGAAATCAGGCTGCCGCCTTGGTAGAAGCCAATCGGGTCAGCATTAACGGTCGCCCAGCGCGCAAATCATCACAAGACGTGCCACTCGGTGCCAAATTGGTGGTCAGCGACGCCGATGACTACGTATCTCGAGCCGGGCATAAATTGGCCATGGCCCTCGACGAATTCGAAGGCCTCGAGATTCAGGGCAAGCAGGCCCTAGACGTTGGCGCCTCGACCGGTGGGTTCACCGATGTGCTGCTTCGACGCGGGGTTTCACACGTGATTGCCATCGACGTCGGGCACGATCAAATCGTCCCGGAATTGCTAGAAAACCCCAGGGTCACCAGCATCGAGGGCTTCAATGCCAGAGAACTCAGCGATAAATCGTTGGCCACCGCGCTGGGTAAGGCTGCCCCCACAATCGACTTGGTGGTTGCCGATCTTTCTTTCATCTCGCTCACGCTGGTTTTAGATGGAATGTTTGCGGTTGCTCCGAATGCCGAGTTTGTGCTTTTGGTGAAGCCACAGTTTGAGGCCGGCAAACACTCTCTTAACGCTCACGGTATCGTGGTCGATCATCGCTCGCGAGCTGATGCAATCGAGCAGGTTGCCCTGCACGCCGAAAAGCTCGGGCTGAAAATCGTTAATCTGGTTCGTTCCAAACTCCCCGGTACTCATGGGAACATTGAATATGTCCTGTGGATGAGTTCAAAGCACGGGGAATATCTATCACAATGGATGGATCGGGTTGCATCATTAACTAAGGAGGCGAGATGAGCACCAAACGCTATGTACTGATTGTTTCTCACACTCGTCGTGAAGATGCTCAAAACGCTGCTCTGCAGGTAACCGAGCAACTGCAACTCGCCGGAATCGTGCCGGTCTTTCCTCAGCAAGAACTTTCAGAATTGCAGGCCGCCGAACTAGAGGCTGGGGTCGCTGGATCGGCTCTGGAAACCGCTAGCGTGCTGGGAACAGATTGCCAGATTGAAGATCTGGAGCTGGTCATCGTTCTCGGCGGCGATGGAACCATTTTGAAGGCTGCAGAGATTGTTCGAGCCACGGCCACCCCACTGCTCGGAATCAATCTGGGTCACGTGGGCTTTTTGGCCGAAAGTGAACGCGACGGCCTAGACGACGCTGTGAAGCGAGTGGTTGCCAAAGACTACCTAATCAAAGAGCGTCTGACTTTGGATGTTGGCGTTTATGTTGAAGGCAAAGAGGTCTTCAGAACTTGGGCGCTCAATGAAGCCACCATCGAGAAGAGTTCCACCGAAAAAATGCTTGAGGTGGTGGTTGAAATCGACCGAAAACCGCTCACCAGTTTTGGCTGCGACGGAATCATTCTCGGAACACCAACCGGCTCTACCGCCTACGCCTTCTCGGCTGGCGGGCCGGTAATCTGGCCTTCCGTTGAAGCGATCACCGTGGTGCCGCTCAGCGCTCACGCACTTTTTGCCAGGCCTCTAGTGGTTAGTCCGCGAGCCACCATTGCGGTTGAAGTTCTGCATCGAAGCAACGGCTCTGGCGTGCTTTGGGCCGATGGAAGACGCACTTGGCATCTACCACCCGGCGCCAGAGTTGAGGCAAAACGTTCCGCACTTCCGGTGCGGCTCGCCCGATTCCGTCAAGGTCCGTTCAATGACCGTTTGGTAAAGAAATTCTCGCTGCCGGTTGACGGTTGGAGAGGCCCAGCAGAGGGTAACTAATTGATCGAAGAAATTTCCATCCGCGATCTTGGCGTTATTGCCGAAGCGAAGTTGAAGTTTGGTCCAGGCCTTACCGTTTTGACCGGTGAAACCGGTGCGGGTAAAACCATGGTGCTCACCGCAGTTGGGCTCCTACTTGGCGAACGCTCAGACACTTCCGCGATTCGTCAGGGTCAGGACCAGGCTTTCGTCGAGGGTCGCTGGCAAATCAACCAGCATCAAAAAGCCAACGAACTGGTGGTTGAAGCCGGTGGCAATGTGGATGCCGGCGAGCTAATTGTCAATCGCACGGTTGCCAGAGACGGGCGCTCGCGTTCAGCCATTGGCGGTGCAGCGGCTCCGGTGAATTTGCTGGCATCGCTCGGCGAGCAGCTAGTTGCGGTTCACGGGCAATCCGACCAAATACGTCTGAAGTCTGGCATTGCCCAGCGCGAGGCTCTCGATCAGTTCTCCGGAGTTGCCACACTGCTAGGCAAATACCGAGATGTTTTCGACCGCTGGAAAACTTTGGAAGCGCGTTTGGAAACCCTTCGGTCGGCCTCATCGTCGCGCGAAACTGAAATCCAGCAACTTCAGGAAGCCTCCGCTGAACTTGATCGATTGAAGCCGGAGTCTGGCGAAGACGTGGCACTTGCCGAAAAAGCTCAACGGCTAACGCACAGCGAAGAACTTCGAATTGCCGCCAGCGAAGCCCACGAACTACTCTCCAGCGAAAACACCGACACCGACGCAATTGCCCTGGTTGGAAAGGCTCGCCGCGTTTTGGAAGCCGCATCCGTAAACGACCCAGAACTTGGAAAGATAGCCGAAACCCTTCGCCAGCTTGGCTTTCAACTTGGCGAAAACGCAGCGGCACTAAACGGTTATCTGGCATCGAGTGAAGGCGGAGGGGCGGCAGAACTTGAGCTAGTTCAGCAGCGCCGAGCCGACCTTGGCGCTGCGATGCGAAAATACGGACCGACCTTGGCCGAGGTAATCTCTTTCCAGGAAACCGCTGGCAAGAAACTTTTAGAACTGGACAACTCCGACGAACAAATTGCAGCTCTGACGATAGAGCGAGATGGCTTATTTGCCGAGGTTCAGGATCTGGCCGGTCAAGTCACCGCTGTTCGCAAACACGCGGCGTTGAGGCTGGAAACCGCGGTGACCGAAGAACTCAAGTCGCTTGCCATGGGTGGAGCCACGTTGGTGGTATCGGTTACTGAAACCAGCGAATACCAGTTACACGGAGCAGATCTGGTGAGCATTCAGCTGGCTGCGTATCCCGGAGCCGAGCCGCGTCCGATTGGCAAAGGCGCTTCCGGCGGCGAACTTTCCAGAATCATGCTCGCCATCGAGGTTGTTTTGGCCAGAACCGAGCAGGCACTCACTTTTATTTTCGACGAGGTTGATGCCGGCGTTGGCGGTGCGGCGGCAATCGAAGTTGGTAAACGGCTGGCTCAGCTGGCTAAAGTGGCTCAGGTTATTGTGGTCACCCATCTCGGCCAGGTGGCGGCTTTCGCCAACCAGCACCTCCGGGTATTGAAGACCATGAGTGATCAGTACACGGCATCTGATGTGGTTGAACTGCAAGGCGAAGACCGGGTTGAAGAGATTGCTCGAATGCTAAGCGGTATGGCCGAAAGCGACACCGCAAGAGCCAACGCTAGGGAATTGATGATCAAAGCGAAGGAATTCGTAAATCAATAAAATAACGATGCGGTTTCGTTAGCCTGTCGTAGAAGTTATTCCCCCAAGGTTGATAAACTATTAATCCATGGCAGACACTCAGAACCATGGCAATGCAAGACACATCTTCGTAACCGGAGGTGTTGCTTCCTCCCTCGGTAAAGGCCTCACTGCCGCCAGTCTCGGAAACCTACTTACCGCCCGCGGTGTTCACGTGGTGATGCAGAAATTAGACCCGTATCTAAACGTTGACCCAGGCACCATGAACCCGTTTCAACACGGTGAAGTGTTTGTTACCGAAGACGGAGCCGAAACCGATCTCGACATCGGCCACTACGAGCGTTTCCTAGACATCGAGCTGGCTCAGTCGGCCAACGTAACCACCGGCCAGATTTACTCTCGAGTTATTTCTCGTGAGCGTGCCGGTGAATATCTGGGCGACACCGTGCAGGTTATTCCGCACATCACCGACGAGATTCAGCGTCGAATGCGGTTGCAGGCAACCGAAAATCCAGCACCCGATGTGATCATCACTGAAATTGGTGGAACCGTTGGCGACATCGAATCCCAGCCGTTTTTGGAAGCGGCGCGTCAGCTTCGCCACTCGATTGGGCGCGACAACGTGTTCTTCGTTCACGTTTCCCTGGTTCCTTACATCGGTCCATCCGGTGAGTTGAAGACCAAGCCAACCCAGCACTCGGTTGCGATGCTTAGAAGCATCGGTATTCAACCCGACGCCATCGTGCTTCGAAGCGATCGCGAGCTTCCGGAAAGCATCAAGAAGAAGATTTCGCTGATGTGCGACGTGGAGTATGAGGCGGTCATCAATGCCGCCGATGCCTCGAGCATCTATGACATCCCAACCGTGCTCAACAGTCAGGGTTTAGATTCATACATCGCAAAACGAGTTTCTCTCAAAATCAAAGACGTTGACTGGACCCGTTGGAGCGCAGTTCTCGACGCCGTTCACAATCCAAAACACGAGGTAACCATTGCCCTGGTCGGAAAGTACATCGATTTACCGGACGCCTACCTTTCGGTGACCGAGGCATTGCGAGCAGGGGCCTTTGCCAATAACGCAAAGCTCAACATCAGGTGGGTTCCGTCTGACTCTTGTGAAACCGAGGAAGGGGCCAAGGCGATGCTCAGCGATGTCGATGGCATCTGTGTTCCCGGTGGTTTTGGTGTTCGCGGAATCGAAGGCAAACTCGGTGCATTGAAGTTTGCCCGTGAAAACCTGATTCCAACCCTTGGTCTCTGTCTGGGTCTTCAGTGCATGGTGATCGAATATGCGCGAAACAAGGCTGGTTTAGCTGGGGCATCATCGTCGGAATTCGACGAAAACGCCAAGCACCCGGTGGTAGCCACCATGGCTGAGCAGATTGACATCTTGAAAGCTGGAGACCTCGGCGGCACCATGCGACTTGGCACCTACGACGCCAAGCTAATCCCCGGATCGATCGTGGCCGGCGTTTACGGCAGTACCGAAGTGAACGAGCGCCACCGTCACCGCTACGAAGTCAACAACCAGTACCGCGACCAGATTGGCGCAGCCGGTTTGGTGTTCTCGGGAACCAGCCCAGACGGAGAACTGGTTGAATTCGTTGAACTTCCCAAAGAGGTTCACCCATACTACGTAGGCACTCAGGCTCACCCTGAGTTCAAGTCTCGACCAACCAAGCCACACCCGCTGTTCCAAGGTCTAATCGATGCCGCCCTGGTTCGCCAGGAAGCTTCGCGCTTATTCGAAGTGGCTGATGCCTAAAGAAGCTTCGCTGCGAAGTCTGATTGATGCATACCTGCGTCATCTGACCATCGAACGAGGTATGTCGAGAAACACTCTGGCGGCTTACGGCAGAGACTTGGCTCGCTACGAAGAATTCTTGGTCCAGCAGGGAATCTCAACCCCGTCCGAGGTTTCCAAACAGGTCGTTGCCACATTTGGCGAGCAATTAGTGACCAAATTCGGTTTGAAAGCGTCTTCGGTGGCAAGGGTTTTATCGGGCGTTCGCGGACTGCACCGCTTTTGGCTGGTCGAAGCGGTTACCGAAGGCGACGTGTCGTCTGCGGTAAAGCCTCCAGCACCGGCCAGGAGACTCCCAAAAGCCATTTCCTTAGCCGACATCGAGAAACTCTTAACGGCTTCAGGGCCGGAGGCTGGAGACGAGGCTGCAATCGCCCTAAATCCGGTTCGAGTGCGCGACCGAGCTCTGCTAGAACTGCTCTATGCCACCGGCGGTCGAGTCAGTGAAATCATCAACCTTGACTTAGACGACCTGATCGATCCCACCTTGATTCGCCTTTTCGGTAAAGGAGACAAGGAGCGCGTGGTTCCGGTTGGCTCTTATGCGCAACGTGCCGTTGAAAACTATCTGGTTCGAGTTAGACCAACCCTTGCCGCAGCCGGAAAAGGCACCCCGGCCCTATTTCTAAACCAGCGCGGTTCCAGACTTTCGCGTCAAAGCGCCTGGCAAATCATTGCCGCGGCGGCCGATGCGGCTGGTTTGAGCGGACACATTTCCCCGCACACGCTTCGCCACTCTTTTGCGACACACCTTTTGGAAGGTGGAGCCGACGTGCGGGTGGTTCAGGAACTACTCGGACACGCCTCGGTTGCCACCACACAGATTTACACGTTAATTACAGTTGACGCGTTGCGAGAGATGTACGCAACAGCGCATCCGCGCGCTCGGCGGTAGGCTAGAGCGTAGTGAATACCCAGAAAGGGGGACACCATGGCTAAGGCCAAAACAGTAGACAGTAGATTTCCAAAGCCAAAGCCGCTGAGCAGCCATGGCCCCGCTCGCATCATCGCAATGTGCAACCAAAAGGGTGGGGTTGGCAAGACCACCACTTCGATAAATCTTGGCGCAGCCCTAGCAGAATACGGTCGCAAGGTTCTGCTGGTCGATTTCGACCCTCAGGGAGCACTTTCAGCCGGTCTAGGAATCGTGGCTCACGACGGTTTGACTATCTTCGATCTAATGCAAAAAGATGAGCTAAATCCTCACGATGCGATTCGAAAGACTTCTAACGAAAACCTCGACGTAATCGCTGCCAACATCGATCTATCGGCGGCCGAGATGAACCTGGTCAACGAGTACGACCGCGAAAAGATTTTGAAGCGCATCCTGAAAAAGGTTCAGGACGAATACGACGTGATCATCATCGACTGCCAGCCTTCACTCGGATTGTTAACCGTGAACGCTCTCACGGCAGCGCACGGCGTATTGATTCCACTGGCCTGTGAGTTCTTTGCACTTCGCGGTGTCGCCATCCTCGAGGGCATTATCAAAAAGGTGCAAGCCCGACTCAACGAAACCCTGGTGCTCGATGGAGTTTTGGCCACAATGTTTGACTCGCGCACCCACCACTCGCGTGAAGTCATGGAAATGCTTAATGACAAGTTCGGCAAGACCGTGTTCAAAACCGTAATCTCCAGAACCGTTAAGTTCCCCGACGCAACTCGCGTCGCCGAACCAATCACCAGCTATGCACCAACTTCAGAGGCGGCCGAGGCTTATCGCGCTGTAGCCAGAGAGCTAATTTCTCGTGGCGGCGCACCTTAGCGAAGAGCTGACCGAAACAAAGTCCGGTTTTGCGGTCAGCCTTGGCAATTTTGACGGACCGTTCGACCTACTCTTGAGCCTGATCACGAAACACGAAATGGACATCACCGAGGTGTCGC
>CAIJWY010000207.1 GCA_903824455.1 uncultured Micrococcales bacterium | reverse complement strand
GCCGTTGTCGCGCTAACCATCGACGAGACCGGCCAAGCCAGAACAGCCGAGCACAAACTTGAAATTGCCCGCCGTTTGGTTATCGACATAACCGAAAACTGGGGACTATCGGTTTCAGACATCGTGGTTGACACCCTTACCTTTCCAATCGCCACCGGTCAGGACGAAACCCGTCGAGACGGCATTGAAACCATAGAAGCAATCAGAACTCTTCATCAAGAGTTTCCAAAAATTCAATCTACGCTCGGCATTTCCAACATCTCGTTTGGCCTGAATCCGGCCGCTCGTCAGGTGTTGAATTCCGTTTTCCTAAATGAGTGCGTCAAGGTTGGTCTCACCGCCGCAATTGTTCACTCCGCTAAGATTTTGCCTCTCAACCAGATTCCGCAAGAACAGCTTGACGCGTCGATGAACCTGATTTACGACGCTAGAGAGTACGACGAAGACGGCAACGTTAGCTTTGATCCACTAAGTCATTTTCTGGATGTTTTTTCTGGCGTTGACTCGGCTGCCGCGAAAATTACCAGAGCGGAAGAACTGGCGGCTATGCCGCTTAACGCCAGACTTAGGCAGCGAATTATCGACGGCGAGCGCAAGGGTTTAGAAGCCGACCTCGATGAAGCTATTTTCGAAGGGCAGAGCGCTCTGGGGATCATCAATGAGCACCTGCTCTCTGGCATGCAAGAAGTTGGTGAGCTTTTTGGTCGTGGAGAAATGCAACTCCCGTTCGTTCTGCAGTCAGCCGAAGTCATGAAAACCGCAGTGGCCCACCTGGAGCCGCTAATTGAGAAAACCGACGAGTCCGGCAAAGGCAAGATTCTTTTGGCCACAGTTCGCGGCGACGTTCATGACATCGGGAAAAACCTAGTCGAAATCATCTTGAGCAACAATGGCTATGACACGGTAAATCTTGGGATCAAACAGCCAATTAACGACATTCTGGCAGCGGCCGAAGAGCACAATGTTGACGTCATCGGACTTAGTGGGTTGTTGGTCAAATCCACCCTCATCATGCGCGAGAACCTAGAAGAAATGAATTCACGAGGCGTTAGCAAAAAATACCCGGTGATACTCGGGGGAGCGGCGCTAACCAGGGCCTTCGTTGAAGAGGATCTGTCGGCAATCTTTGACGGTGAGGTTCGTTACGCGCGCGACGCGTTTGAGGGGCTTCGACTGATGGACTCCATCATGCAGGTGAAGCGTGGAGTGCCAGGAGCAGAGCTTCCCACACTTCGAAAGCGTCGTGTCAGTTCAGAATCAAAATTAGTGCTAACGCCCGAAAACGAGATGCCGTCGCGATCAGATGTTTCAATTACAAATGAGATTCCAAAGCCACCATTTTGGGGAAACCGCGTGGTTAAGGGGATTCCGCTTCGCGACTACGCTAGCTTCCTGGACGAACGGGCGACTTTCATGGGGCAGTGGGGCCTAAAGCCGGGCAGGGATAAAGACGGGCTAAGCTACGAAGACCTGGTAGAAAGCGAAGGTCGGCCACGCCTTCGAGCTTTGTTAGAACGCGTGCAAACTGAAGGGCTGATGAATGCCTCGGTCGTCTACGGCTATTTTCCTGCCTACAGCGACGGCAATGATTTGGTCATACTGCATCACCCAAGCGAGGGATCAACCGATGGCGGCTCCGGGGCCGAGCCATTCACCGAGCGGCTCAGGTTCACTTTTCCTCGCCAGGCACGCGATCGGCATCTTTGTCTTAGCGACTTCGTGGCGTCTAAGGAATCTGGAAAGATCGACGTGGTTCCTTTCCAACTCGTAACCATGGGAGATCGAATTTCGGAAGTCACTTCAGTGCTCTATGCCGAGAATAAGTATCGAGAGTATTTGGAACTTCACGGACTTTCGGTGCAATTGACCGAAGCCCTAGCCGAATTCTGGCACCAACGCGTTCGATCCGAACTCGGCTTTTCAAGCGAAGATCCAAGTGACGTTGACTCGCTGTTCAAGCTTGATTATCGAGGTGCACGTTACTCGTTTGGTTATCCGGCATGTCCCGAGTTGGAAGATCGCGTGAAACTCATTGAGCTTTTGAAGCCGGAAAGTGTTGGCGTGGTGCTTAGCGAAGAGTTGCAGCTGCACCCTGAGCAATCAACCGACGCAATGATTCTGCACCACCCAGAAGCAAAGT
>CAIJWY010000206.1 GCA_903824455.1 uncultured Micrococcales bacterium | reverse complement strand
CTCATCGAATTCACCGACATTGGGAAACCGAGAGCCAAGCCCATACCCCAGAGCGCGATGCCGAGGTAAGGCATGTGCAAGATTGAGTCGAACACGAAGACGCTAATACCAAGCCCGGTGATAATCGCCGAAAGCATGATGCTGCCGTAGCGACCAATGCGGTCTACCACAAAACCACCGATGGCTCGGGTGAGGGTGATGACCACCCAGAACCAACCGAATGCGGAAGCCGCTTCGGCACCGCTGAAGCCGGAGTTTTCCAGAGCAATCGGCAACCAGGTGCCGGCCGAGATTTCGGCCATGATGAACGAGAAACCAATCAGAGCGATGATGAGGGTTCGCTTTTCAGTCCAAACTTCACGAGCCAAAATCGAAGTGGCAATTTTCTCTTCTCGGGAGATTTCCTTTTTCACATGGTTTGGGAAAACTAAACCGGCCCAGATCGACCCGGCGGCAACCACAATGGCCACAACCAAATAGTTGAACTCAAGACCGATTTTGTTGTCGATTAGGTAGGAGCTGAAGGCGGCCGCCAACATCATGCCAACGCCAAAGGCTGCGTGGATTGCGGGGAACAGGCTGCGTTTCGAGCGGTTGTTTACTTCGGTTCCTTGTAAGTTTCCCGAGAAGTCGGCGATGGCCATGGGAAGACCCATTCCGATTAGGCATAGTCCCGAAAGCCAAACGTTTCCAGCCGAAACGGTTAGACCTAAAAGATAAAGAGAAACGGCGCCGAGCGAGAACCCGACGATGGTTAGTTTTCCAGCTCCAAAACGATTACTCAGAGTATTGGCGAAGAGAATACCAAGCAGACCACCGGCCGGGAAAAGCATGACCAGCAAACCCATTTGAGCTGGGTCAAGGTGAAGAGCTTCCAAAACTTCTGGTCCTCGACTTTGCCAGGTTGAGAACAGAAGGGCACGGGTGAAGAAGATCATCGCGGCGGCGGCAAACCAAATGCCGAGCTTGGGGTTTTTACTCATTTGTTCAGGCTAGCAAGTTGAATGTGGAAAACTTCTCCTATGAACGCAAAAGACACGACCATCCAACTGCTTTGGCCAAAATCGAGCGATTTTGCGGTGGTTGCCGAACTGATTCGTGATGGGTTGGTTGAATCGCGTCATTGGGGGATAGCTGCGTTGGTTGGTCCCGACGGAAAAGTGATCGACGAAATCGGCAAGTCGAAGCGACTGATTTTCCCTCGCAGTGCGGTGAAGCCGTTGCAGGCGGTTGCCAGTCGCAGGGCTGGCTTGAAACTGAGCGGTCCTCAACTAGCCATTTCAGCGGGAAGCCATCAGGGCACCGAGGCTCATGCCAAGTTGGTTACCGAAATCTTGGAACAGGCCGGATTCACCGCCAACGATTTGCAGTGCCCGGTGGCCTGGCCGGTTTCACCAGAGTCGGTTTTGGAAGCTGGAGAACAAAAGCGCGTCTACTTCAACTGTTCGGGAAAGCACGCTGGCTTTTTGGCCGCCTGCAAGGCTGCCGGATTTTCAACCGACGACTATCTAGCTCCAGGGCACCCGCTTCAAAAACTCATCGTTGAGGTCCTCGAAGAGTATTCGGGCGAAAAGATTTTGTTCTCAACCATCGACGGCTGCGGAGCGCCGCTTCACGCAATGACGGTTGAAGGTTTGGCCAGAGCAATTGGCAAGTTTGCGGCAAACGACACCGAGATAGTTGGTGCAATGCTAACCAACGCCTGGGCGGTAGCGGGTGCTACCTCGGCCGACACCATCATCATGGAGGCGGGCTTTGTGGCGAAGCTGGGAGCCGAGGGTGTTTTCGTTATCGGAACTAAATCCGGCTACGGAGTTGCTGTGAAAATCG
>CAIJWY010000205.1 GCA_903824455.1 uncultured Micrococcales bacterium | reverse complement strand
GACTCTTTGGATACATGTGAGGCTTTCTGACTTACAAAACGAATCTCTAAGTCAATGTTAACCTTATTCAAACGCTAGTTTTGGAGACTCCCACGTGACTTATCAGCAATCTGGTTCAGCTTTTCTCATGCCTGCCACCGCACCCGAAAAGGTGAGCGTGGAGGGTCTTGAGACCAAGTGGGCTGAAAAGTGGGACTCGACTCACGTTTACTCATTCGATCGGAGCGCGATGCGAGCCAACATCTACTCGATTGACACCCCTCCTCCAACCGTTTCCGGGTCGCTTCACGTGGGTCACGTATTTAGCTACACCCACACCGACGTGGTGGCTCGCTTCCAGCGCATGTTGGGCAAAGAGGTTTACTACCCAATGGGCTGGGACGACAACGGTCTGCCAACCGAGCGACGCGTTCAGAACTACTTCGGCGTTCGCTGCGACCCGAGCCTGCCATACGACGCCAACTTCACCCCACCGTTTGAGGGCGGCGACAATAAGTCCTCTAAGGCTGCCGACCAACTTCCAATCAGCCGCCGCAACTTCATCGAGCTTTGCGAGAAGCTGACTGGCGAAGACGAGAAGCAGTTCGAGGCTCTCTGGCGCCGACTCGGCCTAAGTGTCGACTGGTCGCAGACTTACCAAACCATCTCCCCGGACGCCCAGGCGGTTAGCCAGAAGGCTTTCCTAAATAACCTTGAGCGCGGCGAGGCCTATCAGTCGATGGCCCCAACCCTATGGGATGTTACCTTCCGCACCGCGGTTGCTCAGGCCGAACTGGAAGACCGCGAACAGCCAGGCGCCTACCACCGCATTGGCTTTGATGGCCCAAACGGCAAGATCTTCGTTGAAACCACTCGGCCAGAACTATTGCCAGCCTGTGTTGCGCTAGTCGCCCACCCAGACGACGAGCGCTACCAGCCACTGTTCGGAAAAACCGTCACCACCCCGCTATTTGGAGTCGAAGTTCCGATCCTGGCTCACCGCCTGGCTAGCCAGGAAAAGGGTTCCGGCATCGCCATGATTTGTACTTTCGGAGACGTCACCGACGTAATCTGGTGGCGCGAACTAGACCTACCGAACCGCGCGATTCTCGGCTGGGACGGACGAATCCTTTCCGAAGCCCCAGAAATCATCACCAGCGAAAAGGGCAAAGAAGTGTTTGCCGAGCTTGCCGGAAAAACTACCTTCTCGGCCAAGCAGCGAATCGTTGAGCTTCTTCAAGAATCGGGCGACATGGTTGGCGAGACCAAGCCAATTACCCACCCGGTCAAGTTTTTTGAAAAGGGCGACAAGCCGCTAGAAATCGTTTCCACTCGCCAGTGGTACATCCGCAACGGTGGCCGCGACGAAGAGCTTCGAAACGAGCTAGTAGCCAAGGGTAAGAATCTTGCTTTCCACCCAGACTTCATGCGCGTTCGCTACGAGAACTGGGTCAACGGTCTCACCGGCGACTGGTTGATTTCTCGTCAGCGCTTCTTCGGAGTACCGATCCCGGTTTGGTATGCCCTAGATGCCGATGGCAACCCAGACTTCGAGCGAGTGCTAACCCCGAGCCACGACCTTCTCCCAGTTGACCCGTCAACCGACGTTCCGGCCGGTTACACCGAAGCTCAGCGAAACCAACCAAACGGATTTCTCGGCGAAGTTGACATCATGGATACCTGGGCAACCAGTTCGCTTACCCCTCAACTGGCCGGCGGTTGGATTTCCGACCCGGAAAAGTACGCCAAAGTTTTCCCATTCGATCTAAGACCTCAGGGCCAAGACATCATTCGCACCTGGCTATTCTCATCGCTGCTTCGTAGCGAGCAAGAGAGTGGTCAACTTCCTTGGTCGAACGCAGCCATCTCGGGTTGGATCCTCGACCCGGATCGCAAAAAGATGTCGAAATCGAAGGGTAACGTGGTGGTTCCCGCCGAACCGATCGACAACCATGGCGCCGACGCGGTTCGTTACTGGGCCGCCTCGGCGAGACTGGGCACCGACGCCGCCTTCGACGAAGGTCAGATGAAGATCGGTCGACGCCTAGCCATCAAGCTTCTGAACGCCAGCAAGTTCGTGCTCTCATTCGAACCAGCCGACGGCATTGAGGAAGTAACCGAAGCGGTAGACCAATCGCTACTTCTCAACCTGGCCGAGGTTGTGAAGGACGCCACCGCAGCCTTCGAAAACTACGACCACACCAAGGCTCTAGAAGTGGCGGAAAGTTTCTTCTGGAACTTCACCGACAACTACCTCGAGCTGGTGAAGGAACGCGCCTACGGTCAGGGTGACTACACCCCGGCCGAACAAGCGAGCGCCGCGGTTGCTCTTCGCAAAGCGCTGCACACCATGTTGCGACTATTCGCGCCGTTCCTACCGTTCGCAACCGATGAGGTTTGGAGCTGGTGGCAAACCGATACCGGTTCGATTCACCGAGCCGCCTGGCCAAAGCCAGAGGAACTCACCCAAGGTTTAGACGCAGGAAACCTGGGAGTGCTTGAACTTGCTAAAGAGGCGCTGTTTGGCCTTCGCAAGGCTAAGTCGGATGAAAAGGTGTCGATGAAGGCTGCTGTGGAATCGGCCACCCTGGTCTCCCCAGCAGCGGTTTTGAGCACCTTGAAGCTTTTGGCCGCCGACTTTAAGGCAGTTGGCAAAATTGCCGATCTAGTTTTTGAAGAGGGCGACGAATTCGCGGTTAAAAACGTAGTTTTAGCGGAAGTTACCGAAGCAGACTAAGAACGCTTTTTTAGAACCTGCCACACCGCAACACCGGAAGCTAGTGCCCAAAACGCGGCCCCGATTCCCCAAACAGCAAACCCTGAAGCGCCAACCAGGAACGTAATCACGGCTGGCAAACGCATTTGACTGTCTTCGGTGGCCACAGTCATTGCCGAAGTGATCGTGGCAAACAGCGCAACCCCAGCCATCGCCAGAATCAGCTCGTGCGGAACGTTCAAGACCACGGCCACGAAAGGCACGGCCAAGATCGCCAAAACCAGGTAGATAACTCCGCCGTAAACGGCAGCCAGGTAACGCTTTTTGTGATTGGGGTGCGCGTGCTCGTTGGCGTTGATGGCCGCGGTTATTGCCGCAAGGTTGAATGCGAATCCACCGATCGGAGCCGAAAAAACGGAAGCCAAACCGGTGGTAACCATAACCGGCTTGAACGGAACCTCGAAGTCGTAGGTCTTCATGATGGCAATTCCAGGAATGTTTTGCGAAGCCATGGTCACCAAATAGAGCGGAATGGCAATCGAGAACAAGCCGGTCAGGGTGAATTCCGGCATCGTGAATTCAATGTGAGGGACCAGCGAGAAATTGGCCGATGGAATCGGCACGGTGATCGCAATCACGACACCCATCACCGCGATGGCAGCGGGAGCCGCCCAAATTGTGGCGAAACGGTAAAGAGCCAGCCACACCACTAGAGCCGGCAGGATCACCCAAGGGTTGGTGGTAATCACCTTGAACGGCGCAATGCAGAAGCTAAAGATCACACCGGCCAACATAGCCGAGGCAATTGGCTTAGGAATAGATGAAACTAAACGTCCGAGAGTTGGCCAGAGCCCGGTAAGTGTGAGCAACACCCCCGACATGATGAACGAACCCACCGCAACGGGAAAACCGAGATTTAGCGTTCCAGCAGCCACCAACATCGCGGCTCCGGGAGTTGACCAAACAATCGACAACGGCATTTTGTAGCGAAGCGAAAGCAGAATTGAAAGTAGGCCATAGCCAGCTGTGGCCACAAAGACGATGGAAAGAATTTGCCCGTCGGAGGCTCCAAGCCCCTTCATCGCTGCCAGTACAACGCCAGTAGATGCCGCTACGCCGGTTATTGCAGAAACGCCGCCGGCAAGGATTGGTGCCTTTACAGACAAGTTAGGCCGACTTCTCCTGAGCGCGGAATGGAACAACCTTTGGCTGAATCTTGTCGGTAACCACTTCGGAAGTAATCTTCACTCGACCCTGAACTGCGGTTCCTGGGAGTTCGTACATGATCGAACCCAGAATCTCTTCCATGATGGCGCGAAGACCACGAGCGCCGGTTCCCCGTTCCAAAGCCAAGTCGGCAATGGCTTCTAGAGCGGGTTTCTCAAACTCCAGTTCAAAACCGTCGAGCTCAAACATGCGCTGATACTGCTTGGTTAGTGCATTCTTAGGCTTGGTCAAAATCTCAAGCAGTGCCGACTTGTCTAGTTCGGTAACGTTGGCGATTACCGGCAAACGACCGATGAATTCTGGAATCAAACCAAACTTGCGAAGGTCTTCCGGTTGAACATCGGCGAAGATGTTCTTAGTTTCGGCCTTGTTGGCAATTGGCGAACCAAAGCCGATACCCTTCTTACCGGAACGAGCCGCAATGATCTCTTCCAGCCCGGCAAAGGCGCCGGCCACGATGAATAGAACGTTGGTGGTGTCGAGCTGAATAAACTCCTGCTGCGGGTGCTTGCGCCCGCCCTGAGGAGGAATCGAAGCCACGGTTCCTTCCAGAATCTTCAGCAGAGCCTGCTGAACTCCCTCGCCGGAAACGTCGCGAGTTATCGAAGCGTTCTCCGACTTACGTGAAATCTTGTCGATTTCGTCGATGTAAATGATTCCGGTCTCAGCCTTCTTCACGTCGCCATCGGCTGCCTGAAGTAACTTCAACAAAATGTTCTCAACGTCTTCGCCAACGTAACCGGCTTCGGTAAGAGCCGTGGCATCGGCAACCGCGAACGGAACGTTCAAACGCTTTGCCAAAGTTTGCGCGAGGTAGGTTTTTCCGCAACCGGTTGGGCCAACCATCAGAATATTCGACTTAGCAATTTCGATGTCGTCGTGGGGCTTGCCTGCCGTGGTTAGAGTTCCGTGCGAGCGCAGACGCTTGTAGTGGTTGTAAACCGCAACCGCCAAAGCCTTCTTGGCTTGGTCTTGCCCGATTACATATTCGTCAAGGAAAGATTTGATTTCGCGAGGCTTAGGTAGTTCTAGATCTTCGATACCGGAGGAAATAATGCCCTGGCCGAGCTCTTCCTCGATGATTTCGTTGCAAAGCTCAACGCACTCATCACAGATGAATACACCGCCACCAGCGATTAGCTTGCGAACCTGCTTCTGGCTCTTTCCGCAGAAAGAACACTTCAGGATTTCGCCCGACTCCGACAACTTGCTCATTTTCTAACTATATATGCCAGACACGACAAAACGGGCGAACAACGCTCGCCCGTTTCACCTAAAGAACTACTGGTTCTTGCGACTGGTTAGCACCTGGTCGATCAGACCGTACTCCAGTGCTTCAGGGGCAATCAGGATCTTGTCGCGGTCTAGATCGCTCTTGACCTCGGCAACCGAACGCTTTGAGTGCTTAGACAAGGTCTCTTCCAACCACTCGCGAAGACGCATAATCTCTCTAGCCTGAATCTCGATGTCTGATGCCTGACCGCGGCCAGACTCCCCTGCCGATGGCTGGTGAATCAATACACGAGAGTTTGGCAGCGCCAAACGCTTGCCAGGAGCACCGGCAGCCAATAGCACCGCAGCAGCCGAAGCAGCCTGACCCAAAACAACGGTCTGAATCTGCGGACGGATGTACTGCATGGTGTCGTAGATCGCGGTCATCGCGGTGAACGAACCACCTGGAGAGTTGATGTACATGGTGATGTCGCGGTCTGGGTCTTGCGACTCCAAAACCAAAAGCTGCGCCATGATGTCGTCTGCCGAAGCGTCGTCTACCTGAACGCCCAGAAAAATAATGCGGTCTTCGAATAGCTTGTTGTATGGGTTCTGCTCGCGGTAACCGTAGCTGGTGCGCTCGGTGAACGAAGGCAGAATGTAGCGAGCCTGAGGGTTTAGGAATTCTGAATTCATGCTCTGCCTCTACTTGGTTCCCACGCCGGTGGAACCCGCGGCGTGCTTCTGAATGTGGTCGATGAAGCCGTAGTCCAAGGCTTCCTGGGCGGTAAACCAGCGGTCGCGGTCGCCGTCTTTCATAACCTGCTCAACCGACTTTCCAGTCTGTTCAGCGGTGATCGAAGCTAGCTGCTTCTTCATCGAAAGAATGAGTTCGGCCTGGGTCTGAATGTCGTCGGCAGTTCCACCGAATCCACCTGAAGGCTGGTGCAACAGAACCCGGGTGTTAGGAGTTGCGTAACGCTTACCCTTGGTTCCGGATGACAACAAGAACTGACCCATTGAAGCGCACATACCGATACCAACGGTAACGATGTCGTTTGGAACGTACTGCATGGTGTCGTAGATTGCCATACCAGCGGTAATCGAACCACCCGGTGAGTTGATGTAAAGGAAGATGTCCTTGGTTGAGTCTTCGGCTGCTAGAAGCAGAATCTTGGCACAGATCTCATTTGCCATGTCATCGCGAACCTCGCTACCTAACCAGACAATGCGGTCCTTCAATAAACGTTCAAACGCACTGTAGCGCTCAAATCCTGCCTCGGCCATAGCCAATCTCCTTCTGTGGTTGCTACTAAACCATAACTGCCAACCCCGACGTTTCGGGTTCGTGTTCGCTTAAGGCAAAACCCCGAGTCGCCAAGACTCGGGGTTTTGCACTAAAAACTTTTAGTCGTGGTCGTGACCTTCGTGTGATTCAACCGCGGGAGCGGAAAGCACTCCGGTCAAATCAATTGCCTTACCCTTTTTGTCAACCACGGTTGCGCGTGAAAGAACCACGCCAAGAACCTTACGACGAGCCACTTCGGCAACAACCGAAGGAATCTGGTTGTTCTGGTCCATGATCTTGATGAATTCGTTCAGCTCCATGTTGTACTGCTGAGCCGAGTAAGAAAGATACTCGAGAATGTCGTTCTCGTTTGGCTGGAATTTCTCCGCCTCAACGATTTCGTCGAGAATCATCTGCAACTGGAACTCGCGAGTGGAATCTGCAGTTACTTCCTTGCGGTGAGCAGCATCTTCCAAACGGCCTTCACCTTCGAGGTGACGGTTTACTTCCGCCTCGATGATCTTTTCCGAAACTGGAACCGAAACCAGTTCGAGCAGCTTGTCGGTTAGTAGGTCGCGCGCCTCAGCGCCCTGACCGAACACCTTGCTCTTCTCAACCTGAGTCTCAAGGCCCTTCTTCAGTTCAGCTACCGTGTCGAACTCGCTGTAAAGCTTGGCAAACTCGTCGTTTACTTCTGGAAGTTCGCGTTCCTTCACTGCCAAAAGCTTAACGGTGATCTCAGATTCCTTACCGGCCTGCTCACCACCAACTAGCTTCGACTTGAAAACGGTGGTTTCACCAGCGGTGAGGGTATCGAGCGCCTCATCGATGCCATCAACTAGGTTGCCAGCGCCGATTTCGTAAGAAATGTTCGAAGCGTTGTCTACCTCGTTGCCATCGATAACAGCCGAAAGGTCAATCGAAACGAAGTCACCCTTGCGAGCTGCGCGGTCAACGGTCTTCAAAGTCCCAAAACGTGAACGAAGGCTCTCAAGCTCCTGGTCGACCTCAATCGGTGCAACCTTGGCTTCAGAAACTTCCAGCTTGATGCCGTCATACTTTGGAAGTTTGATTTCCGGACGAACCTCAACCTCAATGGTGAACACTAGGTCGCCATCGAAAGTTGCCTCATCAGGGGTCTTCTGAACTTCAATTTCAGGAGAACCAAGTGGACGGAGCTTCTCAGCCATCATTGCCTGCTGGAAAAGTGGGTTCAAACCGTCGTTGATAGCGTGAGCCAAAACAGCACCGCGACCAATGCGCTTGTCGATGATTGCTGCTGGAACCTTGCCCTTACGGAAACCGGGGATGTTCACACCCTCGGCAATGTGCTCATAGGCGTGATCGATAGCTGGACGCATTTCCGTTGGAGTTGCCTCCACGGTTAGCTTCACGCGAGTTGGGTTAATACGTTCGACAGATGTCTTCACAGGTTTTCTCCGTAGGTAGGCCAAAGGCCAGTAAATAAACGACCACAATCAACTGGTCGGGATGACAGGATTTGAACCTGCAGCCCCCTGTTCCCAAAACAGGTGCGATACCAAATTTCGCCACATCCCGTTGCAGCTTCGAATTTCTCAAAACAAAACAACCTAAGTAACACTATCCCATAAGATGGGTCAGTAAGTAAGTTTTCCAAAGAAAACGCTTGCGGGTGTAGCTCAATGGTAGAGCCTCAGTCTTCCAAACTGATGGTGCGAGTTCGATTCTCGTCACCCGCTCCAATTACTTCTGGCACTTAGGGCAGGAATACAACTTTCGCCCAGCCATAACCTCTAAAACGATGTTCGTCTTGCATTTGCGGCATGGTTCGCCGTTTCTTTTGTAAACGTGATGACGTTCGGGTTTGCCCGGATCTTCGTCTAGAAAACCGTCGCGGGTGAGCATTACGCCGTGAATAACACCAAGAGCCAGTAGCTGAACCGAGTCTTTCCAGAGTTCCCTGATTTGCTTAGGTGTAAGTAGATTTCCTGGAACGTGAGGGTTAATTCTGGCTCGGTAAAGAATCTCGGCGCGATAGACGTTTCCGATTCCGGCTACTACGTCTTGATTCATCAGCAATAGGCCGATTGCGGCCTTTGAACCGCTGATATTCCTCTGAAAACGCTTGAATTGGCTGCCGTCGTCGGGGTTTAGTGGGTCTGGACCAAGCCGGTTTTCGATTTTGGCGAGCTCTTCTGGCTCGATTAGCTCGCAGATAGTTGGGCCGCGGAGATCGGCCATGTCTTTGTTGGTGAAGAAACGAGCTCTCACTTGACCCTGAACCTCAGGTAGTTCCTCATTTTTGAGCTTTACGAAGCGCCATTTGCCATAGATACCGAGATGGATGCGCAAGGTTTGGTCGTTATCGAAATCGAGAAACATCTGTTTGCCGATTGCCCAGGCTTTGGTGAGTTTGCGGTTCGAGATTAGTTTGGCGCTCGCGGTGAATCGCCCCTGAGGGGAATCTACGGTCAGTTTCTTACCGGCAAACAGTTCGTTGAAGCTGTTAGCTATTCGGTGGACTGTGTGACCCTCGGGCACTTAGAGCTGAACTTCGCCTGAGGTTTCAAAGATGCCGATCTTGTTGATTCGACGTACGTGGCGCTCGTCGTTGCTGAACGGCTCGGCGATGAATATTTTGATTAGCGAAAGCACTTCGTCTTGAGTGTGCTGGCGGGCTCCCACGGCAACCACATTGGCGTTGTTGTGTTCGCGGGCAAGTTTGGCGGTTGATTCGTTCCAAACCAGCGCTGCGCGGATGCCTTCAACCTTGTTGGCAGCCATCTGTTCGCCGTTTCCTGAGCCGCCGAGCACAATACCGAACGCTTCGACACCTGCGTTTTTGTCGGCAATCACCGCGAGCGCTGCATTGATGCAGAAACCTGGGTAGTCGTCTAGGGCGTCATAAGTGGTTGGCCCATGGTCGAAAACGTGATGTCCGTCTTTGGTTAATTCCTCAATTAAAAAGTGAGAAAGTTCTAAACCTGCGTGGTCGGTGGCTATGTGTATGCGCATAGTGTCTAGGCTAGTGGAGAACCCATTATTGGATTGATAGGAAACTACAAATGCCTGGTGAAAACCTAACCCGAATTGAAGCCTCAACCCGTGCCGACCTGCTCAGTGTTGAGTCGTACCGGATTGAACTGGATCTGACCTCTTCAGAGACCGCTTTCCGATCGATTACCACTGTTCGCTTCGAGGCGAAGGCCGGATCTTCAACTTTTATCGACGCCATCACCGAAACCGTGCACTCGATTACATTGAACGGTGAGTCACTTCCTGTTTCTTTGGCCGATGGGGTTCGTATCGAGCTTCCAAACTTGGCTGCTTCTAACGAGTTAGTGGTTGACGCCGACATGTTCTACATGAACACCGGTGAAGGGCTACACCGCTTTGTTGACCCGGCAGACGGTGATGTTTACCTTTACTCTCAGTTCGAGGTGCCAGACAGCCGCCGCGTGTTCGCCGTGTTCGAGCAGCCTGATTTGAAGGCAACCTTCCAGTTCGTTGCTACTACCCCGGCTCACTGGACTGTTATCTCGAACCAGACCACACCTAAGCCAGTAACTTTGGCCGATGGCAAGGCTCTTTGGGAGTTCACCCCTACCCCGCGCATTTCTTCTTACATCACCGCGCTTATTGCGGGTCCTTACGTGGGCGAAACT
>CAIJWY010000204.1 GCA_903824455.1 uncultured Micrococcales bacterium | reverse complement strand
GATGGGCACCCGATCAGTGGCAAGTTCAGCTTCAGCGTGTCTGGTAACGCCGAAACCGAGTACACCACTCCGGCCTGCGCCACCGATACTCCAACCACGGAACCAACGCCAAAGGTTATCGCCACTCCCCCAACAAGCGAACCGAAAACTGCCGCAAACACTTTCGATGCCCTCTCGCCGTTTGTGGGATCTGGGCTGGCAGTGGTCGGCGTGGCCGTGATTGCGTGGTTATTGTTCCGCAGATCCCGCAAACCTAAAGCGTAGACCCGCAAACGTAGAGCTTTTCAACTACGTCGTCGATGGCGGTCTTTGTTCCAACACCAACGAAGCGTCCGCTCTTTTTATCTGAAGCAGCGAAAATTGCGAACGCGATTTTGTGCGCATCGGCGGTGGTTACTAAGCCGGCCAGGCTATAAACGCTTCCGATATATCCGGTCTTGGCCCGAATACTTCCGTTGGGAATCACCAGATCGTATCGTTTCGTGGCTTTGTTGTAGTTGAGGAATCGACCACCTAACGTTCCCCCATCCCCCGAGGTTGCCATCAGTTCTGGAAGTTGGGCGATGTCGCTCTCCGGATTTGCCGCAGCGCTCATCAGAGCCACCAGAAGCTTTGGAGTCACCCGATTGGTGGATGCCAAACCGGAGGCATCTTTCATAACCAGCTTTTTGTAGTCGACGCCGATGCTCGCGAACAAACGTTGACCCATTCGCTGAACCGATTTGTAGTTATTTGGTAGACCCATGGCAAGCTCGGTGTGCCTGGCAATTACTTCGGTTTCGGAGTTGTCAGAAATTCTTAGAGCGTGGCGAATCCAGTTTTCGATTGGCTGAGATTCCTTGGAAACTAGGACGATTGCAGTGGCCGGCGTTATTCCTTTTACAACCTTCGCGTCTTTGGCAGCATCGCCCAACCAGGTTTTGAAGAATCGCCCAACCTGCGCGGTTGGGTCGGAAACTCTCACGCCGCTGTAAGCCTTGTCGGTTAGATCTGGGTTCACTCGACCGGCATCAACCATGAGCCCGGTGATTGGTGAAATGTCGCCATTGGTTCTGGAATAGGCCAACCAATTCGGGTTCCAGGTTGGGCCTTTGAAAAAGGTGTCATCCAGAACGATTTTGGTGATTACAGTGCCCACCGGCAGAGCCGCGAGCGCTTCACTGGCCAAGATCCTAAGTTTCGCTGGGTGAGCACCCGGAAGGGAATAGGTTGTGTAAGACGATGCGCCAACTCGGCTTAGGGTGTGGTCTCCCCCGCCGCGTAACACCAATGTTCCCGGCTCTTCTGGGATGGTCAAAACCGATGTGGTTGCTCGATAAGGCAAAGCTGCCGCTACTTGCCTTGGTTTGACGATGAATTTGATGGCAGCCGCCGCGGTGATGGTCTTCATTACCGAAGCCGAAGCAGTCTGCTGATTGGAGCGCACGTTCACCAGCACTTTGCCAGTGGTGATATCTACCGCGTAGGCGTAAAGTCTGCCAAGCTTGGCCGCCGCCAGTTCTTTCTTTATAGGAGTGCATGTGTCACCCTGAGCGGGAACCGATCCCACCACTAGCAAACTGAGTGCAGCGCTGGCCGCAATCAACAGCCGAATTAACTT
>CAIJWY010000203.1 GCA_903824455.1 uncultured Micrococcales bacterium | reverse complement strand
TACACAAGACCAATAACTTTCCAGAGTTCACCGGACGGCTATGCCCTGCACCTTGCGAAAGCTCATGTGTTCTAGCAATTAACCAGCCTGCAGTAACCATCAAGGAAATCGAAGTTTCCATTGTTGAAACCGCTTTTGCCATGAACCTGGTGAAGCCGCACGCCCCTGAGCGCCTTACCGGTAAAACAGTTGCGGTGGTTGGTTCTGGACCAGCAGGACTAGCAGCCGCCCAACAACTGACCAGAGCAGGCCACACCGTTGCTGTTTTCGAACGTGACAGTAAAATTGGCGGACTCTTGCGTTATGGAATTCCCGACTTCAAAATGGAAAAGCGTTTCATCGATCGTCGAATCGAACAGATGGAGGCCGAAGGTACTCGTTTTCGTACCGGGCAGAACATTGGAACCGACATCACATGGGAAGACCTCCGAGCCAGATACGATGCGGTTCTGATCGCAACCGGTGCCTCGATCCCTAGGGATCTTGAAATTCCAGGACGAACACTCGACGGAGTGCATTTCGCTATGCCTTATCTCACCCAGGGAAACAAGGCGGTTGAAGGCGAAGCAGTCGTTGACCAAATTTCCGCTAAGGGTAAGCACGTGGTAATTCTTGGTGGAGGTGACACTGGTGCCGACTGCCTTGGAACCGCAACTCGCCAGGGGGCACTCTCCGTAACAACCCTGGCAATCGGTAAGCAGCCGTCAAGTGAGCGCAACCCAGGGCAGCCCTGGCCAACTTTTCCAACACTGTTTGAAGTGGCAAGTGCTCATGAGGAATTTGGGGAGCGCACCTATCTAGCCTCGACGGTCGAATTCGTCGGAGAAAACGGCCGAGTAACTGGCGTAAAGGTTGCCGAAACAGAGTTCGTAGACGGAAAACGAGTGCCAAAAGCGGGAACCGAGAAGGTCATTACCGCCGAACTTGTTTTATTGGCGCTCGGTTTCACCGGCCCGGAACAGCAGCAACTTCAAGACCAGAGCGACATAGGATTCGATACCCGAGGCAATGTGGCAAGAAATGGCGACTGGGCAACTAACCTAGAGGATGTATTCGTTGCTGGCGACGCCGGCCGTGGTCAAAGCCTGATTGTTTGGGCAATTGCCGAAGGTCGGGCTGCAGCCGCTGCGATAGATGAATGGCTCACTGGCGAGACCGTCCTTCCGAAACCGGTTAAACCTACCGATCGACCAATGTCGATTTAGCTATTCCAACAAAATGAAGAGGAAATAATGAGACGCGCAAAGATCGTCGCAACGCTAGGCCCTGCAACATCCAATTATGAACAAATCAAGGGGATTGTTGAAGCTGGTGTGAACGTTGCTCGTATGAACCTCAGCCACGGTTCATACGACGTTCACGAGGCCATCTATAAGATCGTTCGCCAGGTTGCGGCAGACACCGGAAAAGCCGTTGCGGTGCTCGTTGACCTCCAGGGACCGAAGATTCGCCTGGAGCGATTCAAAGACGGTCCAGTCATGCTTGAAAAGGGTGCCACCTTCAAGATCACAATCGACAGCGTTGATGGTGATGTAAACATCTGCGGAACCACCTTCAAAGGTCTCCCAGGCGACGT
>CAIJWY010000202.1 GCA_903824455.1 uncultured Micrococcales bacterium | reverse complement strand
CTCGACGAGCAGTGGCTGGTTTCACTCGCCCACACTTCGAAAGACATGGACAAAATGGTGAAAGCATTCCGCGAAATGGCGATTGCCGTTCGTTCCTAAACAATTAAAAATAGAAACCGCCAGACTTATTGGTCTGGCGGTTTCTTTCATTATTGGGCTTTGATTAGCTTTCTGATACCCAGTATTAGCAGGACCAGTCCTAAAAGCGCAGCCAATGGGCCCAGAGTTAGCAGAGCCCAACCGTTAGACATGATGGCAAATGAAAGCAGCGTAATTGGTATCAGAACTGAACTCAGCATCATCGCGCAGCCGCCCTTCGACTCTTCCGCCATTTTGCTTGAATAGAGGGCCTGAAAAGCAATCATGCTAATGCCTCCGGCAATCAGCCCAATATTTACAAAGCCCTGGCTGCAGGCGTCCATGCAAAAATTCCAAGTTGGCAAAAAGCCAAAAGCGATAATCGCCAAGCCAAAAATGTAAGTTACGAGACCCTTGGGTTTTCTAGATTTCTTTTCACTCATAATTCCCCTTGGGTGAAAGAATAAGCCTATTTTCGATTTCCTCGAGAATCGGAGAAAGTTCTGAGCTCCAGTTGCTCCGACTAAATCCGGCGAAGTAGCTCTTGCTTTTTGGCTTCAAACTCTTCACTGGTGATTACACCGGAATCCGCGAGTTTTTTCAATTCAATGAGCCGTTCGGTGACGCCAGCGTCTTTCGCAGGAGTTTCAGGTGTTTGGGTGGTTTTTACCTTTTCTGAACTAATTGCCGTGACAATTATCCAGGTCAAAATGGGGCTTACTAACAGTGACAACCAAAAAAATGAATTCCAAGACCTGTGTTTCTGTTCGGCAGTATCAGCTATCTTCAAGGCAAAGAATGCAAACAGTCCACCTAGCAGCAGCCCCACAGGAATCAGAACATAGAAGAAGCTTCCCCCGCCGAACGTTGCCGCAACAACGCCTGAAAGGAAACCATAAAATAGGGTTCCCAGAATTGCAAATCGCACCTTTAGCGCACGAGGCGTCACATAGGTTCCCTCAAGTTTTGCTTTACGAGCATCCGCAAGTTCCCTTAGTTGCCTAGCTCGATAATTTCTTCCGGATTTTGTTCCGTACTGCCAAATAAACAAGGCGGCTAAGAATGCAACGACAAAAATATTCAGCAAATCGTTTGTTTTCATTTCAATCCTCAAATTCCATAAATCTAATGACCAGTCAACTCTGATACGTTGCCAAGAATATCATCAAATTCGGCCGCGGTTAGGAAGCCTAGGTCCATCGCGGCCTGGCGAACCGTTAAGTTCTCTTCCGAGGCGTGCTTGGCAATTGCCGTGGCCTTCTCGTAACCGATGGTTGGGCCGAGAGCGGTAACTAGTCCAATCGAATTCTCCACGGTCTTTTTGAGGTACTCAACGTTGGCCGTGATTCCGTCTACGCAGAGGTCGGCAAACACTCGGCAGCCGCGCTTTAGGTAGGCGATCGACATGTTTAGCGATCGAGACATGATTGGCTCAAAGGCGTTTAGCTGAAGCTGACCCGCCTCCGATGCCATCGTAACCGTGAGGTCGTTGCCGATTACGGTAAAAGCAATTTGGTTGATGAGCTCAGGGATCACCGGGTTCACCTTGCCAGGCATGATCGATGAACCGGCCTGCCGTGCTGGAAGGTTGATTTCCCCGAAGCCGGCTCTCGGGCCAGAAGACAACAGGCGAAGGTCGTTGGCAATCTTCGACTGCTTCGATGCGATGCGCTTTAGAAGACCGGAAGCGGTGATGAAGACACCGGTGTCTTGGGTTGCTTCGATGAGGTTCATCGCCGAGGTGAACGGGTGACCG
>CAIJWY010000201.1 GCA_903824455.1 uncultured Micrococcales bacterium | reverse complement strand
CCACCACGTGGTCTGAACCAAGCTTCGGGTTGGTGCGGTGGAAGGTCGCTTTTTCCGGGCGAACGCCAATGGCAATCTTGCCGGTCTGCTTTTCAGCGCGGTTCTTAGGAACGGTGATCTTGTGGCCGCCAACTTCGATGCTGAGTGACGATGCGTTGCTGTCGACGATCGAACCAACGAACAGGTTCGACTGACCAAGGAACTTCGAGACGAAGGCGGTCTTCGGCCGTTCATAGAGGTCTTCCGGAGCACCCATCTGCTCGATGTGACCCTTGTTCATAACCGCCACGGTGTCGGCCATGTCCATGGCTTCTTCCTGGTCGTGGGTTACGTGAAGGAAGGTGAGACCAACTTCCATCTGGATGGCCTTTAGTTCGATCTGCATCTGCCGGCGAAGCTTTAGATCAAGCGCACCAAGTGGCTCGTCGAGAAGCAGTAGGGCTGGTCGGTTAACCAGTGCGCGAGCTAGTGCCACGCGCTGCTGCTGACCACCGGAGAGTTGCTGCGGGCGACGCTCGGCGGCGTAGCCAAGCTCCACTAGGTTCAGAGCGTCCATGGCCTTCTTCAACGGGTCGTCGATCTTGCGCTGGCGCAAACCGAAAGCCACGTTCTCGATGATGGTCATGTGAGGGAACAGCGCGTAACTCTGGAACACGGTGTTGACCGGGCGTTCGTGAGGCTTGGTGGAAGTGATGTCCTTGCCACCGATCAAAACCTTGCCAGCGGTTGGCTCTTCCAACCCAGCAACAATGCGGAGCGTGGTGGTCTTTCCGCAACCAGAAGGGCCTAGAAGTGCGAAGAACTCCCCTGCAGGAATGTGCAGGTCCATGTCGTTTAGAGCCGTGAAACCTGGGAAGTCTTTACGAACATCAATTAGTTCGAGGTCTGCTCCAGAAGGCTTGAAATCAATTGCCAACTAAACGACTCCGTTGGAAGCCTTAGACCAAGCCTTCGAAAACTCGTTGTCTTCCTTAGGTGTCAGTGGACGGAACTGCTTGAGCTTGGTGGCGAAGATCTCATCTGAAGGGAAGATCAGTTCGTTGTTAGCTAAAGCTGGGTTCTTCTTGATCACGATTTCTCGAGCACCAACAACAGGAGTCACATAGAACACTCCGGCTAGAGCGAGTTCGGCAGCAACTTCTGGAGTGAAGTAGTAGTCGATAACCGCTTCAACGTTGGCCTTGTGAGCCGAGCCCATTGGAACCACGAAGTTGTCGCAGGCAAAAGTAGAACCGGTGTCAAGAAGAACCACACCAAGGTCGTCTGAGCCAAGTTCAAGGTTGGCGCCAACTAGGTCGCCAGCCCAAACGATACCGGCAACAGCGTCGCCGTTCTTGTAGTCCTCGACGTAGGAGTTGCCCTTGATTGAGCGAATGTGGCCGGAAGAGACCTTCTCGGTGAATAGATCCAACGCTGCGTAGAAATCGTCTGAGGTGAAGCTCTCGATGTCGGCGCCAGCGGCAGCCATCATGATTCCGAGGGTGTCGCGCATTTCGGAAAGAACCTCAACGCGACCCTTTAACTCTGGCACCCAAAGGTCTTCAAGAGTCTGAGGTGCATCTTTACCGGTCAGTTTCTTGTAGTTCGCCTTGTGGTAACCGATGGCGGCAATGATGCCCTTCCAAGGAAGTGAGTGCTTGCGACCCTCGTCGAACGCACCGAAGGTGGTCTTGAATGCTGGGTTCAAATTGGCGGTCACGTTCGGCATGTTGTCGTAGTTCAATTCCTGAACGTAGCCGCTGGTGATAAGGCGCGAAACCATCCAGTCGGTGAGACAGAAGGTGTCGGCGCCGGTGTCGGTGCCAGAAGCCAACTGGTTCTTGATCTTTGCGAAGTAAGTGTTGTTGTCGTCGACGTTGATGTTGTAGGTGACCTTGATGCCAGCAAGCTTTTCAAACGCCTTCAGGGTTGGGAACGAGCCGTCCTCGCCATCCATGTAGTAAGGCCAGTTATCCCAGATAACATTTTTGTCGGTAGCCGAAATGTCCTCAGCTGCGGTGAGAGTTTTCTTGCCACCGCCTGGAGTGCAGGCTGCCAGGAGGGCTGCCAGGCTTAGAGCTCCGGCACCACCAAATAGTGCTCTACGAGTAACTTGGGTAGCGGTGACTTTCTTAAATGAATCACCGGCATTTGGACTTTTCAGCTGCTCAGACAAACTGGGCTCCTTTACATCGAACGGACAACAATGTCCAAACAATAACCAACACAAAACATAAGGGTACGTTTCAATTCAAATACTGCCACAAACAAAACGCGTCGATAACAAAAACTGGTAAATCTTTGAATCGGGTAGTGTTTAGTTCTGGACACGGCT
>CAIJWY010000200.1 GCA_903824455.1 uncultured Micrococcales bacterium | reverse complement strand
TTTATTCGCACGGGTGTTGTGCCACGTTCCGGCTTTGCAGCTTCGCTGGCAATCACAGTAATGATGTTGCCGATTGTTATCCGCGCATCAGACGTGGTGCTTCGATTGGTGGCAAATAATCTTCGCGAAGCCGCTTTGGCTCTTGGTGCTTCAAAATGGCGCACGGTTTGGCACATCGTATTGCCAACTGCGCGTTCGGGTTTGGTCACCGCTGTAATTCTGGGCACGGCTCGAGGAATTGGTGAAACTTCGCCCGTTCTCCTCACTTCTGGAATCTCTTCGGTGATGAACTGGAACCCTCTAGAAGGGCCAATGATTTCTCTGCCGCTTCAGGTCTTCGATTTCGTCAAGTCACCTGAGCCAACCATGATTGCACGAGGCTTTGGTACCGCTGCAACACTCTTGCTCTTGGTTTTGGTTCTCTTTGTTTTGGCTCGCGCCCTGGGAGGAAAAGCGCCTGGGAATCTTTCTAAACAGGGGCAGCGAGCAGCCGCACGCCGATCTCTCGACGACGAGCGAAGGATCGAAAGCCTAATGTCTGGAAACTCACCGAGTAAAAGGAAGAACACAAAGTGAAAAAAATCCTGAATAGAACATTCTCGAGCATTCTGGCGCTAGGAATTCTAGCGACTTTGGCTGCTGCTCCAGCAGAGGCCGCCACCTACTACCCAATCACTGGGTCAGGCTCGACCTGGTCACAAAACGCTCTTGACCAGTGGCGCAGAAACGTTTACAGCAACTACGGAATCACGGTTAACTACACTGGCGTTGGTTCGTCTGCTGGGCGACGAGACTTTATCGCCAAGACCGTAGACTTCGCGGTTAGCGAGATCCCTTTTCAAAGCAACCCTGAAGATGGATCCCAACCGGAAGAGCCAACCACCAAGTACGCCTACATGCCAATTGTCGCTGGTGGTACCTCGTTCATGTACAACCTGAAAGTCGCCGGAAAACGCATCACGAACCTTCGACTTTCTGGACAAAACATCACCAAGATTTTCACCGGTAACATTGTCAACTGGAATGATCCGGAAATCGCCAAAGATAACCCCGCGCTCAAACTGCCGAACAAAACAATTACCCCGGTGGTTCGTTCGGATGGCTCTGGAACCACCGCCCAGTTCACTCTGTGGATGTCGAAGCAGCATTCTTCTATATGGAATGCATTCTGTAAAAAGGTTGGGCGTCAGTCACCTTGCGGTTTAACCTCTCAGTTTCCGAATTACTCAGGATTCAAGAGTCAGAGCGGCTCCAACGGCGTAGCTGGTTACGTTTCGCAAGACTACGGCGAGGGCGCCATCACCTATGTTGAGTACTCTTATGCTCTGAAGTCTGGTTTCCCTGTTGCCAAGGTTTTGAACAAGTCTGGTTACTATGTCTCACCCACCGCAGAGTCGGTTGCCGTGTCGTTACTTCAAGCAAAAATCAATGAAAACGCCAATTCAAAAGACTACCTAACTCAAATTCTTGATGGCGTTTACAACGCTACCGACCCAAGAGCGTACCCAATCTCATCGTATTCATACATGATTGTGCCAACCGAAGTCGCTGGAACTTTCAGTACCAAAAAGGGTGTAACCCTAGGCGCGTTTGCTCATTACATGCTTTGTGAGGGTCAGCAGCAAGCCAGTGCACTCGGCTACTCGCCACTTCCACTCAACCTAGTGCAGGCTGGTTTCAAGCAGATTGCAAGAATCCCTGGAGCGGGGAATACCGCCAACGTGGACATCTCAAAGTGCAACAACCCAACCTTTAAGCCAGGAGACAAGCCCGGTAACAACTTGCTGGCAAAAACGGCTGCCATGCCTCAAGACTGCGATAAGCAAGGAGCTACCCAGTGCGCAACCGGCTCATCAAACGGTTCAGGGGGATCCTCAGGCTCGGGTACCACAGGTTCTGACGGAACCACTGGTGGAGTCGATCAAGGTTCCTCAGGAGATGGAGGCTCGGGTTCGGTTTACGTAGGCCCAACGGGAAATGGCAAATCGCAGCTTGAAGCCTACGCTTATGAACTCCCTAAAACGGTTTGGGGACTCGACCAAACCTGGATGGTTGTGGCAGCTCTGCTTGCTATTTTCGCAGTCGTTATTCCACCATTAGCTGTTCGCTGGCTGGAGAATCGCAAGCCGAAGGGGAAAAAATGACGCAAACCTCAGTATTAGAACTCAAAAGTATCGGTGCCAGCGTTATCGCTGCGAGCATCGTCCTGGGTGGATTGCTGAACCCTATTTCTAGCGAAGCAGGAGACCTCGGAGTCACTTCCGCTCAAACCAGCTCCGCAAAAACCGTTTCCGCATCAGAGTACGAGCTCGATTACGCGCACTCGCCAATGCCAGACCTCAAAGTAACGGTGTCGCAAACCAAGGACCTCGGATCTCAAGGAGTTGAAGTTGCCTGGACCGGCGCCAATCCAGATTCAACTCGTGCCAGTGGAACTGGCGGAACCAACTTCATGCAGATTTTCCAGTGCTGGGGCGAAGATCCCAATAGACCCGGCCACCCCGACCGAACAACCTGTCAGTATGGCGCTTACCTAGGCCCTGGAACTGCTCGAGCATATGCTACTGAGCCCGACAAAATCGACTCGCAAGACATGAAATACACCAAGGCTGGTAACGGTTGGGCCAGCCCTCCCTACACCTCAATTCCTTTCAAGTCTGCTACTGGCGAAGAGATTTGGGACCTTAAACGAAACGCTAATGGCGGTCTAGACGTGGATTCCTCAGTGAGTATGTACTCTAACCAGTTCTTCTCCAAACTAACTTCAAACGAAGTGACCTGGGTTGGCTCTGATGCCAACGGCGATGGTAGTGCCGCATTCGAGGTTCAAACCGCTTCGGAATCACCTGGCCTAGGTTGCGGTAATGCCACCAAGGTCGATGGCAAATACGTGGGGCAGCCATGTTGGCTAGTGGTTCTGCCCCGAGGAACTAGCGATAACCGACAAACCGGTATTTCACAGTCGGGTCTTTTCTGGGATGCTTGGAAGCATCACATTGCTATCAAACTTGATTTTCGGCCAATCGGCGTGCGCTGTCAGATTGGTGTTCCAGAGCGACAAATCCAGGGCAGTGAGCTAGCCGGGGCGGCTTTTGCTTCTTGGCAGCCCGACCTTTGCGGTGGTTCTGTGAAGTCTGCTTTTGTGATTAGTAACCAGTTCGATGGCGATGCCCTTGATGCCGCGTCTGGCGATTCAACCAGCCCTCTGGCCATCACCACCAGGGCCAACAACCTTCAGACCAATGATCCTTTGGTCTACGCGCCTCTAGCGATAGGTGGCATTTCAGTTAGTTTCTCGGTTGATCGATCGGTAAACGAATCGATGAACATTCCTCCAGAGCTTAGGGCATTGAACCTCACACCGTTCACCGCTATGAATCTCACACCAAGGCTTCTGGCCAAGCTATTAACAGCGTCTTACACCGAGGCTCTTCCTTCGGGAGCCGACATTTCGAGGATTCAAGGTAACCCCAGAAACCTAACCAAGGATCCAGAGTTTTTGGCCGCCAACAGCGATGTTGTCGACTGGCAATACATGGACCTGAAGTTTGGCGGTATCGCCGACGTTCTGATGCCTAACAGTCGCTCCTACCTAGCCGAAAGGGTCTGGTCTTATATTTTGGCCGACCCGGCCGCCAAGGATTTCATGGCGGGAATTCCCGATGAAAATGGTATGAAAATTAACCCTTGGTACTCCACGGATGCAGTCATAAATCCATCTGGCTCTGCTCTCACTATGCCTAATTTTGGTTTTCCAAAGAGTGACCCAATTGAGAAGCCAGACAACACCACTTCGGGTGGCGCCGACCAGAGCGGAGCCATAAACCTTGTTACTTGGCGCCCATACCTTTCCGATTTGGAGGCTGGTGCTCTGTCGGCCCTTACCGGCGCCGCCTTTGAGCTCGGTAACTGGGATGTCAATAAGAGTCCTCCAGCTTTTAATAAGTCGGGTAGAAGCGCACTTGGCTATCGAAAAGTTTTGGCTCTATCAACTACGCCAGCTGCGGAGCGATTTAAGACTTTCCAAGTCGCCTTGAAGAACCCTGCCGGCCAGTTTGTTAAACCTAATCTGACCAGTTTGAGCGCAGCAGAAAAAGCAATGACACCTTCGGAGAACAACTCCGGTGTCTACGAATTTGATTTTGGGTCTTCAAAAGCCAAAGCTGCTGCTGATGCATACCCTCTAGCTGTCGCCATTTATGCGGCGATTAACCCTTTGCAGCAAGATGCCAAAACAAGACTTGCTTACGCCAACCTAATTCGCTTTGCTGTTACTAAGGGGCAAAACCCTGGCACCGACATGGGAGATCTGCCTCCAGGTTATGCGCCGCTGAACAAAACTTTTGTTGCTTCGGCTCTCAAAGTGGCAACCCAAATCGAAAAAGGAATTTCACCTCTTGCCCCTGTTATTGATGGCGGCGAATCGCTTTTCCCGGTTGTCGAGTCAACTGAAAAACCCCAACCTGTTATTGCAGCGGGTGACACGCCAAAAGACCCAGCGATGCCTTTCAGCGCATCGGTAATGCCAACCGTTTTCTCGTTATTCATTTGTTCACTTATGTTTTACACAGTGATAAGAAGACGTAAATCCTTCGTATAGGTGTAACAAAGATTCTTTAAGGGTCTGGGGGAACTCAGGCAGGCAAGTCGAATCCGGTTGCCTAACTCTTGAAAGGAAAAACCTTGTTTAACCCAAAGAAAATTGTTGCAAGCGTTGCCGCTCTTGGCTGTGCTTTTGCTGCATTCTCAACTGGCGCAGCTGTTCAGGCAGAGCCAGTTTCTAACTCATACTCAATCGTTGGTTCGGACACCCTAGAAGACGTCGTCAACGCGATCGTCAATGGAACCGCAATCACCGGTGCAACCGTTCGTGTCACTCAGAATGGTGCAACCCTTGGTTCGTTTGACGCAACCGGAACCCCTTATGTAATCACCAAGCCAGGTGGCGTTCGTTTCTCCCGTCCAAACGGCTCGGGTGAAGGTTTCAACGCTCTAAGCTCGTCGATGTACGAAGGTGCAACCGCTGCCAACAACTTCTTCACCTCGGCAACTTACCAGGGTGTTGGCGCAGTAAACGCTACCGGTAACAGCTCAATGCCTGCCGGCCTAAAGAACGTAAACGTTTTCGGCCAGGTTGACATTGCTCGTTCTTCGAGCGGAGACCCAAAGACCACCTCACGTACCGGAACCGAAGCCGATGCCACCATCGTTCGTGTTCCTTTCGCACGTGATGCAATTGCTCTAGCTTTCACCCCTTCACTAGCTACTGCAGTTTGTAATGCCGGCCAGGATGGCGACGCAGGTACACCTTGCGTTCCTTACCTAACTGAAGCTCAGTTGTTGTCGCTTTACGAAACCACTTCGGCCACTCCGTCAATCACAATCGGCGTAACTCAAGTGACAGCTAAGGGCATCGTTCCTCAGTCTGGATCGGGAACTCGCAAAGACTTCCTAATCAAGATCGGTTCTTCGTCTGCATCAGGAACTGAATCTGCAGCATTGACCGCAGCTGTTACCGCTGGTCGAGTTGCAGTTGGCCAGGAGCACGATGCAACTAACGCTGCCATGACTGGTGACGCTGTAATGCCTATGTCAGCCTCGCGCTGGATCGCAATGCAGAACGGTGCTTCGTTCGACAAGTCTGGAACCGCTGTGATTGGTTCGGTTTACACCGCTACCACTCTAGGTGCCTCTCCAGTTAGTGGAACCGCGCCAGCTCTATCCCCAAGCACCACTTACTACGCAGACGGTACCTGGGGTCGCAACGTTTACCTCTTCGTTGAGCGTGCACGTATCGACAACACCTTCACCGCTGGTGGAGCAATTGTTGCTGGAGCAAAGTATGACGAGAACCTAGCGGCACTGCTAGCCCCAGCTAACAACAAGCTATCGAACTCCGAAACCACTGGTGCTTCAAAGGTAGGAAAAGTTAAGTTGCTATTCGGCTTCCTTGCTCCTAGCTCAACCTCGCTTGCTTACTACGCACCGGCTTACACCGGATCTAAGTAACGATTACTAAGAAAGAGATTGAAACTAAAATGAAGAAAAACATCCTTCGCGCAGGCGTGGTAGTTGCCGCAGCAGCAATGCTGATTGGCAACCTAGCCCCCGCCCAAGCGGCTTACCAGAGCAACGGTTCATTCGGTGCCCTACACCTATACGATGGTTCTTACGCTCTAACCAGCAGCGGAACTTGGGCAGGCCAGGTTGTTGGATCAGCAAGCGCTACTGCATCAGACACAGTACTCGCTTGCCCATCAACCTCGACCGGAGCTTTCACCTTCCTGTCGACATCGGCAAACACCGGCACCCCTGCATCATGGAACGCTAAGGCACCTCTTACGTTCTCGTCAGGAACTAAAAACATCCTTCAGCCAGACCTTTCACCAGCTTCTCAGGTGAACGGAAACGCCGATGGTGTTAAGACAAACGGTGGTACCTACAACCTTGGTGTTGCATGTACCTCTAACTCCGGTGTAACTCTGCAGGCTGCGTTCTTCCGCACCATCACTGTTACCGCTGGAACCGGTGCCTGGACTGCAGCTGCAACCGCAGTTGAAAGCACTGGTACTTCGCTGCCTACCCCAACCTGGTCAGTAACCACCGTGTCTGCACACGATGGTCGCGAAGCTGGTTCGGTTTGGGTTGGCGACGTGCTAACCGCTAGCAAGGCACAGCCAGCTGTGTTCCCTGCTGACTACACCACCACCTTCCAGTGGAAGCGCAACGGAAACCCAATCGCAAGCCAGACTGCAGCCACCTACACAGTGGTTGACGCAGATGGTTACGCGAAGATCTCGGTTGATGTTGTTTACACCGCTGAAGGAACCAGTGTTACCAAGACCAGCAGCCAAACCCCAATGGTTCTTGGTGGCTCGGCTGTTCTTGGCGGTACCGTAACCATGAGCGCTGGAGTTTCCGGAATTAGCAACGGTTTCTTGGAATTATCAATTCCTGCAAACGCAGCTGCTAGCTTCGGGGCTTCGACCATCGAGAACAACTACTCGGTGACTCGCGGAACTCTAGGTAACGTACAGATCAACGACACTCGTTGGATCACCACCGATGGCTGGGACCTCCAGGCTGATGTGGCAACCTTCGTAAGCGGAGCAAACCAGATTGCCAAGAGCAACCTCGGATTGGTTCCAAATGTTGTTGTAGCATCCACCAAAGCAACTGGCGTAACAGCTGCTGCTGGAACTGTTGCAGGAACTGCAACTTACCCAACCGCAATCGCTAGCGCTGCTAAGAACGCAGACCTAGGCGAAACCGGTGTAACTGTTCTAAACGCAAACCTAACCTTGCGTGCACCACGAGCAACCGTAGCTGGTACTTACACCTCGACGGTCACTTTGACCCTAGCGACCAAGTAATTAGCTAAAGTAACAAGGATGTGGCGGGGCAGAAATGCTCCGCCACATTGCTTTAACCTTCGTATTGCTTAGCCTTCGGTTCACCTTCTGTTGACCAATTGGTAACTCTAAAATGCCAACATATTTCTATGTTGAGAAACCTCCAAACCGCTTCTATCAAGGCAATTTCGATCGCCGCGATCACGGTTTTTTCTCTAACGGCTGTTTTGGTGCCGGCCCAAGCAAGTTCACATCAAACAGATATTCGTCTAGCAGCAACAGACACTGATGCGATTGCGGTTAACCCTGCAACTAATGGCACCGCGGACAAATCTCGCACTCGATTCGACTACCAGCTGAACCCAGGTCAACCCGCGCGAGATTCAATCTACGTGGTGAACACGGGTTCTTCGGTTCAGGAAGTAACTCTCTACGCGCGAGATGCCTTCAGCGGCCCTAAGGGCGATTTCCTAATTCAAGACCAGTCAGTTGAAGCCACGGATGTTGGTTCCTGGGTCACGTTCGCAGACGGGGAAAGTAGCTACAAATTCACTCTGAAGCCAAAAGGGTTTGTGACTGTGCCTTTCAACGTACTCACTCCCACGAACGCCACGCCAGGAGATCATATTGGTGCGGTGATTGCCTCTTCGGTCACCAAAGGGAAAAACCTCAACATTGTTCGTCGTGTTGCTGTTCGTCTTTATGCTCGGCTCAGTGGCCAGGTTCAGGCTCGGCTAAAACTAGAGAACGTGTATGCCAAGACATACCCGAACCCATTTAACCCTTTCGCATCGAACGAGATTGTAACTTATGACATTTCCAACACTGGGAATGTGGAGCTGGCAGCCGACGTTTCAATAACTACATCAGGCCCATTTGGACTTTTCGGTAGCGCTCCGCAAACGGTTCGGGTTACCAACTTACTGCCAGGTAGCAAAAGGCACATCTCGCAAACTGTTTCTGGTTCCGGCCAGCTCTTAGTAACCACATCCTCGGTGGTTTTTGCAGGGTTGCTAAGCTCAAGTTCCGTGGCCTCCCAACAGCCAAGAGGTCGAGTCGACGTGACTTCGACTTCATTTCCCATCGGTTGGATGATTTGGTTACCGCTAATCGCCGTTGCCCTGTTTATTAGTCGAATTCTTAGCAGCAGAAGCAGGCGCGCGAGACAAAGGGGGCGAGCTCGTGAAGAAGCTTCTTAGCATTGCCCTTAGCTTCCTGATCATCTCCACTTGCGCTGGCTCACCGGCTCGGGCGGAAGACGAAGTTGGGGTGGCGGTGGAGGTTGTAAGTACCCAAGGTGCTCCTGAGATTTTGGTTGAGTCTATTGTGCCCTTCGGGAAAAAATCCGATGCAGCCATAACAAAATATGTGATTACTGGGTTAGAACCGAATCGAGACGTGTTTTTTGTTCTTTCGCCCTTTATAGATGCCTTCGCACGTGCAACTTCAGATGAAAACGGAAATCTAAAGGCCAAGCTCGAATTGCCTTATGGTTTAGAGCCTGGAATGCACGAGTTGGTGGCGCAAACCTTTTTCTCATCCGATGACATTCCCACCTCTTACACAATCGGACAGATTTACGTAAGTGATTTCGGAGTTCTTACCAAAGCGGATGGCACTAGCCCGGCTGGCACGGAACGTACTCAAGTTATTCAGGAATACTCCAATCAGAAATTCAAAACCGCGCCGGTTTACTTAGCTCCAAAGGGTACCTTACGGGTTAGTGATCCCCAGTTGCGAACAACTGAGGCATTGCTACCCAGTCTGGATTTAGGGTTGTCGTTCAATAACGACACAAACGCCGTAGTTAGTTTCTCTGCCAAGACAACCTTAGAGACGTTTTTTGGAACTAAGGTCGGGGAAACATATTATTCCGATTTTCCAGCTCTAGCCCCTGGAGAAACTCAAACCGTTTTGCTGACCTTCAGTAACTTGCCCCCAATCGGCTTCTTCAACATCAGAACCGAACTGCAACTTCCAAACGATTTTGCAGCTAGTTCACCAATTCAAACAACAGTCTCAAACGTTGTTTTCGTTGCACCGATCACATTTTGGTCAATTGCGGTAATCATCTTGATTATCGGAATTTTTGTTCAAAGACGTCGGGGCAAAATCAAGTTGTCTCAAAAACCAAGGATGGGGGTATTGGCTTGAAACGAGGTGCACTTGAGCTGCTCACCAGTGCAACTGGTGCAATTCTGATCCTTACTGCAACATTTTTGATCAATTTCTTCGCCCTTAGCCCGCTTAGCCATTCGGTCGCTCAGAATGGGTTGCGCTCAAGTTTTGCATCGCAAACCTCGCTGGCAACCGCGCCGACCGGCGAAAAAGACTTTCGCGGTCAGGTTCTCGCCGACGGCGCTCCGGTGGCACAGTTGGTCATTCCAAAACTCGGCCTTAGTGAGATTGTGGTTGAGGGTACTGATTCGAACACAATGCGTGCAGGTGTCGGCCACAGACGCGATACCGTATTGCCTGGGCAAGAAGGCATGACGGTTCTCTTCGGCCGCGCATGGACCTATGGGGCACCATTTGGTGCTCTTTCAACTCTCAAAGTTGGCGATGAAATAACCACCTATACCGGCCAGGGTAAATCGACTTACAAAGTTTCCGGAATACGCAGAGCGGGAGACAAGGGGCTCGCTCCTGTGAAAGCTGGCAGTAATCACCTAGTTTTGGTTACTACTGAAGGTGAGTATTTCATGCCGCAGTCAGTGCTTAGAGTAGATGCCGAACTTCAAGGGAAAGCCTTTGACACTGGGCTTCGGGTTACCAAGTGGGGGGCAATCCCGGCGGAGGGTCGTGAGCTTGGATTCGACGCCAGATACGCCTGGGCGCTTGGACTGACCCTAATTGGATTGACGCTTGTGCAGGTGTTAGGGCGATTAAGCCTAAAAAGATTTGGTATCGCCAAGGCTTGGATTGTCTTTGCTCCACTAGCCGCCTTCGTTATGTTACTTACCATCGACCAGGTCACCAGATTATTGCCAAACCTACTCTAAGAAAGAAGAGACAAATGAACATGAATCAATCGCTTGCGACTCTTGAGGCTACCGGAATCACCGCTTGGTTCGGGGAGCGCCAGGTGCTCAACAACGTTTCATTGGTGATGCCGGCAGGCGTAATCACGTCGCTTATCGGACCGTCTGGTTGTGGAAAGTCTACTTTCCTCCGCATCCTGAATCGCATGCACGAGTTAGTGCCTTCGGCCAGTTTGGCGGGAGAGGTAAAGCTCGACGGTCAGGACATCTACGACCCTTCAAGAAAAATCACAGAAGCTCGTCGTGACATCGGAATGGTGTTTCAAAAGCCAAACCCATTTCCTGCTATGTCGATTTATGACAACGTAATCGCCGGACTAAAACTTACTGGAGTCGACGCCGACCGAGACACCAAGGACGAACTAGTCCAAACATCTTTGGAGCGAGCAGGCCTGTGGAAAGAAGTGAAAGACCGCTTGCGCGCTCCAGGTGGTGGTCTTTCAGGTGGTCAGCAGCAAAGATTGTGCATCGCTCGCTCGCTCGCTATTAAGCCAAGAGTTCTTCTCATGGACGAGCCCTGTTCTGCCCTGGACCCCACTTCAACTCGAGTGATCGAGGAAACCATGTTGGAACTAGTTGAGGATGTCACCATCGTCATTGTGACTCACAACATGCAGCAGGCACAGCGCGTTTCTCAGCAGTGTGCGTTTTTCTTGGCTTCGCAAGGTACCCCGGGTGTCATAGTGGAATACGGCGACACCGAAGCAATGTTTAGCACTCCGCTCGATTCCAGAACCAACGACTATGTGAACGGTCGCTTCGGATAAAGAAGTAAGAAGCTACTTCACCACGGCCGAAGTGTAGATTTGGTAACCCAACGCGGGGATTGTCACAGAAGTATTCAGCGCTGTTACTTTTACTGCAGCGTTGGTCGTGAAAAGGTACAAAGTTGCCGCCACTCCGGGGTTGAATTTTGCCGTAAGTGCTTTCTTACTTAGATTGACAACAACAATCACGGTGCTCTTGTTCTTAACCCTTTTGAAGGCAAAGAGGCTTGGAGACGTAGTTACTAGACTCTCTGCGTTAGCTCCAAATTGTTCGTTAAAAAGCGCTTCGTTGAGTTTCTTCATTTTTATTAACTTGACGTAGGTGCTGTAAACCGTCGGTAGGGTTTTCGGCCAGACAATGAAGTCGGAGTCGAATGGCTTCAGAGCCTTGATAGATCCAACCTCTTGTCCCTGAAAAATCATCGGTGCACCCGGTAGCGTGAAGGTAAGCGCAGCGGCCGTGCCTAGTGCCGCGCCGAACCGAGCGGTTTCGGTCTGTAGTTTGAGCATCGTGGCGTAACTACTCAGGTGATTCAATGCGATCACTGGAGGGGTGAACTTCGAGTTCTGTTGTGTCAGCAGAGTGTCGTACTGCGTCTTAGTACTAAGGCCATCGTCGATTGATTCGATAGCGGTGAGTAAGGAGTCGTTTCTGGTAGCAGACAAACTATTAACAAAAAATGTTGTTTTTTGCTCATCAGTAGTTCCTATGAACAAGCTTTTAGTGGCCTGTAGTCGATAGGTGAGTTCATTCAAGAAACTAAGCGGAACTGCTGTAGCGCCAGAAAACACAAAGCCGTCTACGTCTTCGTTGACGACCCATTTCATGAGTTGAGTAAGAACTGCTTGTCGAAGTTCAGCTTTGGAGTAGTCGTACATAGCCAGATAGGGCTCGTTAGCAACTGCTGAAAGCTCATACGAAGAATCCCGTTTGAACCAGTTTGGTTTGTCCACAACCCAAGGATGGTCGATAGCGACCTTGTCCAGTGGCACGGTAAGAATAAGCTTGATTCCATTCTTAACTGCTGTTGCCTTTAGAGTTTTGAAGTTGGCCATGGTGCCCAGCGAGGGATTAACTGTAGATAAATCTGTTGGTGCAAAAACCGATCCCAGTGTTCCAACTATTTTGCTTTTCCCAATTGAGAAGATAGGGTCCAGGATTAAGGCTTCGATGCCGAGCGCTTTCAGTTCGTCGATTCGTGCATTGGTACCAGAAAGGTCTTTAGTCGCTGAAAATTGTCTGACATTGGCCTCGTAGAAAACGGTGTCATTGGCCCACGTTGGATTGACAACAGCTTTTAGGTCTCCTGGAATTTGTGAAGACATGTAAAGGGCCAAGCGCTTGCCCACCGCAACCGTTCCAGTGCCGGGTATTGTTGCGACTACTATTGCCGCGCTGTGTACCCCGGGGTAGGCATCCTTAGGAACTGTAATTTGCACTGGCACCACGGCAGACCTGCCGGGGGTAAGACTCACATTGAAAGTCGCTAATTTACTTGCCCCAAACAGCGACCAAGCGGCCATATCGTAGGGTTCCGCGTTCGAGTCGGAAATTAATCGGTTTAATCCGTCGTCTGAGTTGAATGAGAATCTGGCAAACACGGCAAAGGTTAGGGCTCGATCACCAGTGTTTTGAATGAAAATGTTATCGGTCTTTACCTGACCCACGTTCATGGCTCCGAAAGCCAGCTCCGTTCGGGTTTGGTCCACCAAACCATTCCTTGCCGGATTCACCGAAAAAACATCTGCGGCGATAGCTGCCGGTGGTGTTGCTACCTGCTGTAATCCGCCAATCCAAAACGCGGAAAGTAGTACTAGGGCAACCCACCGTTTCCCCAGATTTCTTTTGCTTTCGGCTTTGGCCAAACCTTGTCTCCGAAAACTCTATTTAACGGGCTTTGAAGAGTAGATCAAGAATCCGGAGGCTGGGATACTGACGTTCTGACTGGCAGCAATCGAAAGTTTTTTACCGGAGTTGAAGTCATAAACCGTACCCTTGGTGCCGAAAGTCACTTTGGCAGTCAGGGCCTTCTTGGTTAGATTCCCGATGAAGTAGACGGTGCCTGCCGCACCGGACCGCTTGAATGCAAATGCCGTCTTGACCGATGTGGTGAGTGCTGCTGCGGTTCCAGAGGTTAGAACGGAGTTAGTGGTTCGCAATTTCGCTAACTTGGTGAGCAGTGCTGTAGTCGGGTGTGCTTTAGTTGGCCACACAATGGTGTCAATGTCGTAGGGTTTCAAGGACTTTGAGTACGCAATTTCTTGACCCGCATTCAACATCGGTGCGCCCGGTGCCACGTAGCTCATAGCCAAGGCTCCATTCAGGAACGCGCCAAGTCGGGTCGCGTCGGATTCGCCAAGTTGACCTGTTTCCGAATCGGTTACGAAATTAATGTTTGCCGCAGAACGGTTGCCAGTGGACAAACCTACGAGGGCACTTTTCCAAGTCGTGTTCAAAGTGTTGCCCTTAGAAAGCGTGTTCACGGCCTTGAGGAATTCAGTGCGCTTCACGGCACCAAATGAATTCGTGTTGTAGGTTGCTGCTACCGGGCTCTTGGTTATGAAGGCTATTGGGCGGATCTGGTTGACTCGGTACGTTGCCTCATTCCAGAAATCGAGAGGCTGCCCTCCGGCTAAAGATGACGCAAAGCCGTCTATCTCAAATTTGGTGACCCAGCTCTTCATCTGCGTAATAATCTCCGCGCGCAACTCTGGCACTCCAAAGTCGAGCAAAGTGGCATGAGGTGCACCCTCAGGGCTAACTCGGTTGAATCCTTGGTAGCGAATCCAGTCGCTGTGGTCGTT